>JADGGV010000003.1 GCA_019689775.1 Gemmatimonadota bacterium | reverse complement strand
GAGCTGCACGGCGAGCACATGCTGATCAACATCGGCCCGCAGCACCCGGCGACGCACGGCGTGCTCCGGCTGGTGCTCGAGCTGGATGGCGAGACGGTGGTCAAGTGCACGCCGCACATCGGCTACCTGCACTCGAGCTTCGAGAAGCTCGGCGAGTACCGGACCTGGAACCAGATCATCCCGCTCACGGACCGGATGGACTACCTGGCGCCGCTGATCTACAACTGCGCGTACGCCATGGCGGTCGAGAAGCTGATGGGGATCGAGGTCACCGAGCGCTGCAAGGTCGTGCGGGTGATCTGCATGGAGCTCGACCGGATCTTCAGCCATCTGATCTGGATCGGCACGACGGCGATCGACATCGGCGCCTTCACGGTCTTCCTGTACACGTTCCAGGAGCGCGAGCGGATCTACGATCTGCACGAGGCGCTGACGGGGGCGCGCATTACGACGTCGGCGACGCGGATCGGCGGGATGCTGGCGGACCTGCCGCCGGGGTGGACGGGCGCGCTCCAGCACTTCCTCGACACGTTCCCGCGCACGCTGGACGAGGTCGAGACGCTGCTGAGCAACAACAATCTGTGGATCGGGCGGAACCGGGACGTCGGCGTGATCGGCCCGGAGGACGCGATCAACTACGGGCTGACCGGCCCGAACCTGCGCGCGTCGGGCGTGCCGTACGACGTCCGCAAGGACCGGCCGTACTACGACTACGACACGTACGACTTCGACGTGCCGGTCGGCGAGCACGGCGACAACTACGACCGCTACATGTGCCGCATGGAGGAGATGCGGCAGAGCGTGCGGATCCTCCAGCAGGCGCTCGACCGCCTGCCCGGCGGTCCGATCAACGTGGACGACCCGCGGGTGATCCTGCCGGGGAAGGGCGACGCCATGACGGACATGGAGTCGATGATCCATCACTTCAAGGTCGTCATGGACGGCGTGCGAGCGCCGCGCGGCGAGAGCTGGTTCAGCGTGGAGAGCTCGAAGGGCGAGCTTGGCATGTACGTCGTCAGCGACGGCGGCTCGAAGCCGGTCCGTTGGCGGGTGCGCGGCCCGAGCTTCGTCAACATCTCGGCGCTGCCGAAGCTGGTCGAGGGCTACCTGCTCTCGGACGTGATCGCGGTGAACGCGAGCCTGGACATCGTGCTCGGGGAGATCGACCGATGAGCGCCGAGCTGCCGACCGGTGAGGTGATCGGCGGTGCGCCGGCGGCCGGCGCGACCGGCCCGACGCGCACGCCGCTCGTGGGTGGGAATCCCGGCTGGGCCGGCGAGCGCGGCGACTTCAGTCACCTGAGCGAGGCGGACATCCGGGGCGACAGCTACGTGGGACGGCGCCCGTTGGACGGGGGCGTCGGGGGCGCGGTCTGCTCGATGCCCTATCAGCTCGCCGCGAAGGAGCCGGACGCGCCGCTGTTCGAGGGGCCGTACGCCGAGCGGGCGGAGAAGATCATCGCGCGCTACCCGGACAAGCGGGGCGCGCTGCTCCCGCTGCTGAACCTGGCGGAGGAGGTCCGCGGCTACGTGGGCCCGGACGCGATGGCGCGCGTCGCCGAGATCCTCGGGCTGTCGCCGGCGTACGTGCGCGGCGTCGCGACGTTCTACACCATGTACAACCGACAGCCGGTGGGTCGGTACCTGGTGCAGGTCTGCACGAACGTCGCGTGCAACCTGTGCGGGGGCGACGAGGTGCTTCAGGCGTTCCTCGAGCACCTCGACGTCGAGCCCGGGGTCACGACCCCCGATGGCAACTTCACCGTGATGGAGGTGGAGTGCCTGGGCGCGTGCGGCTTCCCCGTGGCCGTGCAGATCAACAGCCGCTACTTCGAGAACGTGACGCCGGAGGACGTGCCGGCCATCGTCGCCGGGCTGGTCGCGGGGGAGGACTCCTCCGACGCGGCCGACGGGTCGGGCGCGGGGGCCGGCGCGAGCACGGCGGGCGGGGCGCCGCGGCGTGCGGGCGCCGGCTCGTCGTCCGGCGCTCCGGCGGACGAGGCGTAGAGACATGGCGTATCCGTTCCGGCACGAGAAGGAGACGCGGATCCTCTCCGAGTACTTCGGAGATCCGGAGGCCCGGACGCTCGACGGCTGGAAGAAGCGCGGCGGCTACCAGGCGCTGCGCAAGGCCATTGAGATGGGTCGCGACGCGGTCATCGAGGAGGTCAAGGCGAGCGGGCTGCGCGGGCGCGGCGGGGCGGGCTTCCCGACCGGCGTGAAGTGGTCGTTCATGCCGAAGGAGAAGACGGGCCCGAGCTACCTGCTGGTCAACTCCGACGAATCCGAGCCGGGCGCGTTCAAGGACCGGGAGCTGATCCGCTGGACGCCGCACCAGCTCATCGAGGGCGCGCTGATCGGCGCGTACGCCATCCAGGCCGATCACGTCTACATCTACGTGCGCGGCGAGTTCTTCGAGCCCGCCCAGGTGGTGGCGCGCGCGATCGAGGAGGCGTACCAGAACGGGCTGGCCGGGAAGAACATCCTCGGCACGGGGATCGACATCGACGTCACGCTGCACCTTGGGGCGGGCGCCTACATCTGCGGCGAGGAGACGGCGCTGATGAACTCGCTGGAGGGGCGCCGCGGGCAGCCGCGGGTCAAGCCGCCCTTCCCGGCGGTCTCGGGCGCCTTCGGCCGGCCGACGACGATCAACAACGTCGAGACGCTGTGCGCGGTCCCGCACATCATCAACAAGGGGGCCGCCTGGTACCGGGGCTTCGGCACGGAGAAGAGCCCGGGCACGAAGCTCTTCAACGTCTCGGGGCACGTGGTGCGGCGCGGCAACTACGAGTTCCCGCTCGGCTTCCCGATGCACGAGCTGCTGTACGACGTCTGCGGCGGCATCCGCGACGGTCGCAAGCTGAAGGCCGTGATCCCAGGCGGCAGCTCGGTCCCGATCCTGGCCGCCGAGGAGTGCGACATCAACCTGGATTACGAGAGCGTCATCGCCGCCGGGAGCATGCTCGGCACCGCCTCGGTCATCGTCATGGACGACCGCACCTGCATGGTCAAGCAGGTCCGGCGCATGGTGGAGTTCTACGCCCATGAGTCGTGCGGCCAGTGCACGCCGTGCCGCGAGGGGACGGCGTGGGTCGCGAAGATCATGCGGCGCATCGAGGCGGGGCTCGGGACGGAGGCCGACCTCGAGAAGCTCGTGGATCTGTCGACGAACATGACCGGCACGACGATCTGCGTGCTCAGCGATTCCTGTGCGGCTCCGGTGATGAGCTCGCTGAAGAAGTTCAAGGACGACTACCTGGGCCACATCCACCACGGCGCCTGCCCGGTGGCCGCGGCGGCAGTGGCCTGAGGGAGTTTGCGCGATGGCGATCACGGGACAGGGGACGTCCGCCGGGAGCGATGCCGCCGGGGCCGCGGCGCCGCCGCCGCAGGACCTGGTGAACTGCACGATCAACGGCGTGGCGGTGAGCGTCCCCAAGGGGACGCGGATCATCGAGGCGGCGGAGGCGGCCGGCATCGGGATCCCCTACTACTGCTACCACCCGGGCCTCTCGGCGCCGGCCATGTGCCGGATGTGCCTGGTCGAGATCGAGGGTGCGCCCAAGCTCCAGCCGGCGTGCGTGACGGTGGTCGGCGAGGGGCAGAGCATCCTCACGGAGTCGGCCAAGGCGCGGGCGGCGCGGGAGGGGAACCTCGAGTTCTACCTGCTGAACCATCCGCTCGACTGCCCGATCTGCGACAAGGCCGGCGAGTGCAAGCTGCAAGACTACACGCACGCGGAGGGGCGCAAGCACGGCCGGGTCGTCGAGCCCAAGCGGGTGCTCAACCAGGACGACTTCGGCGGCGACGTCCTCTACGAGGGCGACCGGTGCATCATGTGCACCCGCTGCGTGCGCTTCATGCGCGAGATCGCCGGCAACGACGCGCTGTGCGTGGTGCAGCGCGGCAACCGGTCCGTGATCGACACGTTCTTCGACGAGGGCCTGGACGGTGACCTCTGGGCAGGGAACATCATTGACATCTGCCCGGTCGGCGCGCTCCTGTCGAAGGATTTCCTGCACAAGGCGCGGGCCTGGGACCTCGACCGCAGCCCGTCGATCTGCCCGAACTGCTCGCAGGGGTGCAACGTCTACGTCGACAGCCGCGACAACCTGATCATGCGGCTGCGGCCGCGGCCGAACCCCGAGGTCAACTCCTACTGGATGTGCGAGGAGGGGCGGCTCGAGTACGAGTGGTACAACCGCGCCAACGTGCCCACGGGCACGATCGGCATGGCCGACACGATCGGCGGCGGGCCGAACCCGACCGGGCGGTGCGAGCGGCCGATGGTGCGCGACGCGCAGGGGCGCCTCCAGGCGGCGACGTGGCACGATGCCGTGGTCGCGCTCGTCCAGCGGCTCGGCGGGCTGCGCGGCGAGAACGGCGTGCTCGCCGTCGCCTCGCCGGCCCACGCGAACGAGGACGTGGCGCTCCTCCACCGGCTCGCGCAGGTGCTCGGCGGCGGCGACGCCGTCTTCCGCGTGCGCACGGCGCCGAGCGAGGTCGTCTGCCCCGGCTTCCCGAAGCTGGCGCGTCGCCGTGAGCTGGCGGCGAACGGGCGCGGGCTGCGCGCCGTCGGCTTCCGCCGCGTCGGCGACGACGCCGGGGCGGGCGGGCTCGACGAGCTCACGACCGCCGGCAAGATCATCCTCGTGCTCGGCGATGCGCTGGCGGATGTGCCGGAGACGTTCGGCGCCGACGCAGCGCTCTTCGTCTACCTCGGCTCGGAACCGGGGCCCGCGGTCCGGAACGCCGACTTCATCCTCCCGGTGACGAACTTCGTCGAGCAGGAGGGGACGTTCACGAACTTCGAGGGGCGCGTCCAGCGCTTCTGGCCGGCGCTCGAGCCGCCGCCGCTCGCGCGGCCGGCGTGGCAGGTGCTCGGCGTCGTGCTGGCCGGCCTGGATGACGGGCCCGCGCCGGCCGACGCCGCCTCGGCGTTCCTGCGTGCCGCCGAGCTGTACGAGGCGTTCGGCGGGCTCAGCTACGAGGTGATCGGCGGGCGCGGCGCGCTCCTGAACGAGCCGGTCCAGCTCGGCGCCGGCGCGGCGGAGGGCGCATGATCCAGTTCCCGGCGACGAACGTGCCGCTGCACCAGGTGCAGCCGCTCTCGAACACGGCGTTCCTGATCGCGTCCGTGATCAAGGTGGTCGTGGTCTTCACGGGCGTCATGGTGGTGGTCGCCTACCTGACGCTGCTCGAACGTTGGATCTCGGCGTGGATCCAGGACCGCCTGGGGCCGAACCGGGTCGGGCCGCGGGGGATCCTCCAGCCGCTCGCGGACGGGCTCAAGAATCTCGTCAAGGAGGAGATGTACCCGGCCAAGGCGGCGAACATCTACTACATCCTGGCGCCGATGCTCACGGGCATCCCGGCGCTGATGACGTTCGCCGTCATTCCGTTCGCGTCGCCGCTGCCGATCCCGGGCGTCGGCGTCGTCAACATGGTCGTGGCGGACCTGCCGATCGGCATCCTCTACATCCTGGCGCTGACCAGCCTGGGCGTGTACGGGATCGTGATGGCGGGCTGGGCGTCGAACAACAAGTACGCGTTCCTCGGCGGGCTGCGCGCGAGCGCGCAGATGGTCAGCTACGAGGTCGCGCTCGGGATGAGCCTCATCCCGGTGTTCATGCTGGCCGGCAACGTGACGCTGACCCAGGTCGTCTGGGCCCAGCAGACGATGCACCTCTGGTACGCGCTGCCGCTCGGCCTCGCGTTCTTCCTGTTCGTCGTGTCCGCCTTCGCGGAGACGAACCGCCTCCCGTTCGACCTGCCTGAGGCCGAATCGGAGCTCATCACCGGCTACCACACCGAGTACTCGTCGATGAAGTTCTCGCTCTTCTTCATCGGTGAGTACTCGAACATGCTGACGGCGTCGGCGGTGATGGCGACGCTGTTCCTCGGTGGTTGGGACATTCCGATCTGGCAGGGCGACAATATGATCATGATCGCGCCCGGCGTCGTCGCCGGCGCGGAGCCTGCCTGGTGGAAGACGCTGCTGACGTTCGGCGCCTTCGCCACGAAGACCGGCTTCTTCATCCTGCTCTACATGTGGGTGCGCTGGACCGTGCCGCGCTTCCGCTACGACCAGGTGATGCACCTCGGCTGGAAGGTGATGCTGCCGACCGCGCTCGTCTTCATCGTGGTCACGGGCACGACGATCCTCGTGCTGGACGCCCTCGGCATCCCATACGGTCTGGGGTTCGGCCTGATCCTGACCGTGGTGAACGCGGTCGTCGCCGCGATCTTCTTCATGGTCATCGACCGCGACCGCGTGATCTCGGGCGCGTCGGCGCACGATCGGCGGCGGCGGCGGGTGGATGCGCGCCTGGCGATGCCCGTCGCCGTCGAGGAGCCGGAGCCCGCCGGCATCAGGGACTGACACTCTGGAGGCGAACGGCCGATGGCCATCGGCGTGAAGGTCATGAAGCGGCCCGTCGGGACGACGTCCTACCTGCGAGCGACGCTCAAGGGGATGGCGCTGACGTTCCGGCACCTGGTGCGGCCGCAGAAGGTCACGCTCCAGTATCCGGAGGTGAAGCCGGAGCTGGCGCCGCGCTGGCGCGGCACGCACCGCATGGCGGTGCACGCGGACGGGCGGCCGAAGTGCGTCGCGTGCGGGCTGTGCCCGACGATCTGCCCGTCGAACTGCATCCGACTCGTGCCGGGTGAGGACGATCAGGGGAACCGCTATCCGATCGTCTACGAGATCGACGAGTTCCGCTGCATCTTCTGCGGCATGTGCCAGGAGGTCTGCCCCGTCGAGGCGATCCACGTGGGGCAGGACTACGAGAACTCCGAATTCACGCGCGAGCGCTTCATCTACGACCTCGACCGGCTGATGGCGCAGGATCATCCGCTCGCGGCGCTCTGGGACCCCGAAGACCCGGCCTCGCAATGATCAGGGAAATCCTCTGGTGGATCTTCGCCGCGGAGGCGGTCCTCGGTGCGCTCGGCATGGTGCTGAGCCGCAATCCGGTGGGCAGCCTGCTCTCGCTGGTCGTGACGTTCTTCGGCCTGGCGGCGATCTACGTGCTCCTGGGCGCCTTTTTCATCTCGGCGATCCAGGTCATCGTCTACGCCGGCGCCATCATGGTGCTGTTCCTGTTCGTGATCATGTTGCTCAATCTGGGGCACGACTACCACGCCGACCTGCGACGGGGCGTGTGGCTGGTGCTGGGCGGGCTGGCCTCGGGCCTGATCGGGTTCGTGCTGTACCGCGCGGTGCGCACCCCGTCGCTGGAGCTGCCGTCCGGGCTGACCTCGCCGCTCGACGAGCTGGTCCAACGCCAGGGCGCCGTCGGCGTGATCGCCGCGCCGCTGTTCCGCGACTTCTCGGTGGCCTTCGAGGTGACGTCGGTGCTGCTGCTCGTCGCCGCGATCGGGGCCGTGGTCCTCGCCAAGCGGAGGGTGTGACGCGATGCTCACGCTCTCCCTGGTGTTGGCGGCGATCCTGTTCGCCATCGGCGTGCTCGGCGTGGTCATCCGCCGCAACGCGATCATCCTGTTCATGTGCGTCGAGCTGATGCTCAACGCCGCGAACCTGGCGTTCATCGCCCTCTCCCGGGCCGTCGGGATCGAGGGCCAGGTGTTCGTCTTCTTTGTCATTTCCGTCGCGGCCGCGGAGGCAGCCGTCGGGCTGGCCATCATCATCTCGATCTTCCGCCACATCGAGACGGTCGACATCAAGAACTTCAACCTGCTCCGGTGGTAGCGTGACCTTCGAGCCGACGCTGGTTTGGGCGATCGTGCTCCTCCCGCTTCTGGGGTTCGTCGTCAACGGCGTGGTCGCGTTGGCGGCGCCGGAGCGGAAGATCGTCCCAACGATCGTGGGGCCGGCCGTGATCGCGATCTCGTTCGCGATCGCGCTCGTGAACTTCTTCGGGATGCTTCGGACGGGGCCCGAGACGGCCGTCATCGTCCCCGGCTACACGTGGATCCCTTCGGGCTCGCTCCAGGTGGAGGCCTCGCTCCAGCTCGATCAGCTCTCGATGCTGATGACGCTGATCATCACGGGCGTCGGCTTCCTCATCCACCTCTACAGCGTCGGCTACATGCACGCCGACAAGGGGTACGCCCGCTACTTCGCCTACATCAACCTGTTCGTCTTCTTCATGCTGCTGCTCGTGCTCGGCTCGAGCTTCCCGCTGATGTTCGTCGGCTGGGAAGGGGTCGGGCTGTGCAGCTATCTGCTCATCGGCTTCTGGTACACCGGCAAGGTGAACGCCGATGCCGGCAAGAAGGCGTTCATCGTGAACCGCATCGGCGACTTCGGCTTCATCGTCGCGATGCTCATGATCTTCGCGAACACCGGCTCGCTGTCGTTCCAGTCGGTGTTCGCCGCGGCGCCGAGCGCGTTCACCTATGGTGGGGCGGTGGTGACGGCGATCACGCTCTTCCTGTTCCTCGGCGCGACGGGGAAGAGCGCGCAGATCCCGCTCTACGTGTGGTTGCCCGACGCGATGGCGGGCCCGACGCCGGTCTCCGCGCTCATCCACGCCGCGACGATGGTGACGGCGGGCGTCTACATGGTCGCCCGGACCGGCGTGCTCTTCGCGCTGGCGCCGGTCTCGATGATCGTCGTGGCCGGGATCGGCGCGCTGACCGCGCTGTTCGCGGCGACGATCGGCCTGGCGCAGTACGACATCAAGAAGGTCCTGGCGTACTCCACGGTCTCGCAGCTCGGCTACATGTTCGTCGGCGTGGGGGTCGGCGCGTACTCCGCCGGCATCTTCCACCTGATGACGCACGCCTTCTTCAAGGCGCTGCTCTTCCTCGGGTCGGGCGCGGTGATCCACGCCATGCACGAGGCGCTGCACCACACGCATCGGGACTGGGACGCGCAGGACATGCGCAACATGGGCGGGCTCCGGCGGTACCTGCCGATCACGTTCGTGACGATGTGGGTCGGGACGCTCGCGATCGCCGGCGTCTGGCCGTTCGCCGGGTTCTTCTCGAAGGACGAGATCATCTGGCAGGTCGCGGCCCGGGCGGTCGGTCCGTTCCGCGGCTGGTTCACGCTCTACTGGGTCATGGCGCTCGTGGCGGCGCTGCTCACCGCGTTCTACATGACGCGGCTGATGATCATGACGTTCCACGGGAAGTCGCGTCTGCCGGACGAGGAGCGGCACCACCTGCACGAGGTGCCGTGGGTCATGTACGTGCCGCTCGTGCTCCTCGCGGTCCTCTCGGTCCTCGGCGGCTGGATCAACGTGCCGGCGGCCATTGGCCGGATGCCGGTCCTGGGCTGGGTTCCGCACGCCGAGTGGCTGCACCACTGGCTGGAGCCGGTGACCGCGGCGGCGGAGCGGATCCAGGCGGCGAACCTGCCCGCGCTCTCCGAGACCGCGCCGTTCGGCGGCGGCGAGGCGCTCTGGGCGCTGGTGTCGTTCGCGATCGCCGTCGCCACCATCGTCATCGCCAGCGCGGTGATCTCCCGGGTCGAGTACCGGCCGGCGCTGGAGTCGGCCGCGCCCGCCGGGTTCCGCCGCGTGCTGTTCCGCAAGTGGTACGTCGACGAGATCTACGACGCGCTCGTCGTCCGGCCCGTCATCCGGGCCTCGCGCTGGCTCTGGCGCTGGATCGACCAGGGGCTCATCGACGGCGTGCTGGTCAACGGCGCCGCCCGGCTGTCGCGCATGGTTGGCTGGTTCGGCTCGCGCCTCCAGACGGGCCAGATCAACACCTACGCGTTCGCCGTGGTGCTCGGCGTGATCTTCCTGTTCCTCTTCGTCTTCCCGCGGCTCTTCTGAGGACCGGATGAACGTCTTCCTCGAGCACATTCACTTCGCGGGCTGGGCGCTCCACTTCCTGATCTGGTTCCCGCTCGTCGGGATGTTCGGTGTGCTCCTGGCGCCCGAGGCGGTCTCGAAGCGGCTCGCGCTCGTCGTGACGCTCGTCGAGTTCATCGTGTCGATCCCGCTGTGGCCCGCCTTCAACCCGGCGACGGCGGCGTTCCAGTTCGCGACCACGATGCCCTGGATCCGGCCGTGGGGGATCTACTACCGCGTCGGCCTCGACGGCATCAGCCTCTTCCTGGTGTTGCTGACGACCTTCATCATGCCGCTCACGGTGCTGGGGTCGTTCCGCTACATCACGAAGCGGGAGCGGACGTTCTACGCCATGATGCTCCTGCTCGAGACGGGCATCGTCGGGGTGTTTGTCGCCCTCGACCTCTTCCTGTTCTTCATGTTCTGGGAGGTCATGCTGGTGCCGATGTACTTCATCATCGGCATCTGGGGCGGGGAGCGGCGGGTCTACGCGGCGATCAAGTTCTTCCTGTACACCACGTTCGGGTCGTTGCTCATGCTGGTGGCGATCCTGTACATGGTGTTCAAGTTCCACGCGCTGACGGGTGAGTACTCCTTCGCCTACCTCGATCTGCTCCAGGTGCCGCTGACGTACCGCGAGCAGATCTGGCTGTTCCTGGCGTTCGGGCTGGCGTTCGCCATCAAGGTGCCGCTCTTCCCGTTCCACACGTGGCTGCCGGATGCCCACGTCGAGGCGCCGACGCCCGGGTCGGTGATCCTTGCGGCGGTGCTGCTGAAGATGGGCGGCTACGGCTTCCTGCGCTTCCTGCTGCCGTTCTTCCCGCAGGCGTCCACGGCGCCGCTGCTGGTCGGGATCGTGCTCGCGTTCGGTCTGGCGGGGATCATCTACACGGCGTGGGTCGCCGCGGTGCAGCCGGACGCGAAGAAGCTGATCGCCTACACGTCGGTCGCCCACATGGGCTTCGTGGTGCTCGGCATCTTCGCGCTGACCGTGCAAGGGCTTCAGGGCGCGATGATCGTCATGCTGTCGCACGGGGCCTCGACGGGCGCGATGTTCCTGCTCCTCGGGATGCTCTACGAGCGGCGCCACACGCGCGAGATCGCGGCGTTCGGCGGGCTCGCGGCCGTCATGCCGCTGTTCGCCACGGTCTTCGTGATCACGGCGCTGGCGAGCATCGGGCTGCCGGGCACGAGCGGCTTCGTGGGCGAGTTCCTCTCGCTGATCGGGACGTTCCTGACGCACCCGTGGGTGGCGCTCATCGGCGCGTCGGGCGTCATCTTCGCCGCGTACTACATGCTGCCGATGGTGCAGCGCATCTGGTTCAACGCGCTGGACAAGCCGGAGAACCAGACGCTGCCGGACCTCAGCCGACGTGAGATCGTGGTGCTGGCGCCGCTCGTCGCGGCGATGATCTGGATCGGCGTCTACCCGAAGCCGTTCCTGGATGCGACGCAGACGAGCATCGAGGAGTTGCTGACGACGGTCGAGCAACGCCGGATCGCGCCGCCGCCGATGATCGGGCTGGATGCGCCGCCCGCGGCGCGCGCCGGGCGGCTGGTCGTGGCGCGGCAGCCGTGATGCGGCCCTGACGCGGAAGACAACCTCGAATGAACATCGATTTTTCCAGTCAGATCCAGTACATCGTGGCGCTCCTCCCCGAGGTGCTGCTCACGGTGTGGGCGATGCTGATCCTGCTCGTCGACGTCTTCCAGAAGGAAGATCGGAGCGAGCCGTCCAGCCCGGCCATCGCCTGGCTCACGCTGCTCGGGCTGCTGCTCGCGGGCGCGGCCAATCTCTGGCTGTTGACGCTGCGCGAGGCGACGCCGACGGGTGTGATCGCGCTGGATGGGTTCCGGGTCTTCACGAACTTCCTCTTCCTCCTGGCCGGCGTGCTGTTCGTGCTGATCTCGACCCGGTACCTCGAGGAGGAGCGGCTGCGGCTGGGCGAGCTGTACGTGCTGATGCTCCTCTCGACCGTGGGGATGATGCTGTTCGCGGGGACGCGCGACCTGATGCTCATCTTCCTCGGCCTCGAGCTGCTGTCGGTGCCGATCTACGTGCTGACGGGGGCGAATCGCCGGAGCCGCCTGTCGGCCGAGGGCGCCATCAAGTACTTCCTCCTGGGCGCCTTCTCCAGCGCGTTCTTCCTCTTCGGGATCGCGCTGGTCTACGGCGGGGCGCGCACCACGAACCTCACCCTGGTTGCGCAGGCGATCGGGGTGGACGGGCTTCGGGCGAACCCGCTCGTCACGATCGGCATGGCGTTGCTCGCTGTCGGGTTCGGCTTCAAGGTCGCCGCGGTGCCGTTCCACATGTGGACGCCCGACGCGTACGAGGGGGCGCCGGCGCCGGTGACGGCGTTCATGGCGGCGTCGGTGAAGGCGGCGGCGTTCGCGGCGTTCCTGCGGGTCTTCCTGACCGCGTTCCCGGGCCTCTACGACACCTGGGGGCGGATGGTCTTCTGGCTCGCGATCCTCACGATGGTGGTGGCCAACCTGACGGCTCTCGTCGAGCCGAACGTGAAGCGCATGCTGGCGTACTCCAGCATCGCGCATGCCGGCTACCTCCTGGTGGCGTTGGCGTCGGCCAGCGTGATCGGCGCGGCGTCGTTCCTGTTCTACCTCGTCATCTACACGCTCATGACGATCGGCGCCTTCGCCGTCATGGTGGCGGTGGCGGGGCGCGGGGAGGAGTGGCTCGACATCGAGAGCTACAGCGGGTTGGGCTGGCGCCAGCCGTTGCTCGGCGTCGTGATGACGATCTTCCTCCTCTCGCTGGCCGGCTTCCCCTTCACCGGTGGCTTCATCGGGAAGGTCTTCATCCTGCGCGCCGCGGTCGAGAAGGGGATGAACTGGCTGGCCGTCATCCTGGTCCTGACGTCGCTGGTGTCCTACTGGTACTACCTGCGCGTGGCGTGGTACATGTGGTTCCGCGAGGCGCCGGCCGGCGCGCCGCAGCCGGTTCGCACGCCGCGCGCGATGACCGCCGCGCTCGTCGCGGCGGCGATCCTGGTGGTGGCGCTGGGTGTGGCGCCGGGCGGGCTGCTGCGTGCGGCGCAGGACGGCGCGTCGGCGTTGCTCCAGGCGCCGGCCGCTTGCACTTATGGCCGATCGCCGGCGCGGGGCGGCGGCGCCGGGGCCGACGTGTGCCATTTGACGCCCCGAAGACCGCTCGGCTAGAATTCAACCGCTTCCCCGTCGTGAGCGAGAACCCGAGATGCAGATCAATCCGCATATCTTCCGTGAGTACGACATCCGCGGCGTCGTGGCGGCCGACCTGGCCGGGGACGTGCCGGAGCTCGTCGGCCGCGCCTACGCCAGCGAGCTTCGCCGGGTGCGCGCCAACGGGTATGCCTTGACCGTCGTGGTTGGTCGGGACAATCGGCCGAGCTCGCCGGACCTGGCGGAGTTGGTGATCAAGGGGATCCGTTCCGCCGGTGTGAACGTCATCGACGTCGGCACGGTCCCGACGCCGCTCCTGTACTACGCCGAGATCCGCTACGAGGCCGACGGCGGCTTCCAGATCACCGGCTCGCACAACCCGCCCGAGTACAACGGGTTCAAGATGACGATCGGCGGCCGCTCCGTGTACGGCGAGGCCATCCAGCGGCTGCGCGAGCGGATCGAGCGCGGCGATTTCGCGTCGGGCCGCGGTGATCTCGAGCGGCGCGACATCCTCCCGACCTACATCGACGACGTCGCCGGGCGCTTCGAGCTGCGCCGCCCGGTGAAGGTCGTCGCGGACTGCGGCAACGGCACCGGGAGCCTGGTCGCCGTGCCGCTGCTCGAGCGGATCGGCGCGGACGTCGTGCCGCTCTATTGCATCTCCGACGGCACGTTCCCGCACCACCACCCGGATCCGGTCGTGGACGAGAACCTGGTCGACCTGATCGCGCGGGTTCGGGAGGAGGAGGCGGACCTGGGCGTGGCGTTCGACGGCGATGCGGACCGGATCGGCGTCGTCGACGAGCAGGGGAACATCGTGCGGGCCGACCTGCTCCTCCTGCTGTTCGCGCTGGACATCCTGGAGCGCCGCGGGCCGGGGCAGAAGCTGGTCTTCGACGTCAAGTGCACCCAGGCGATCCCCGAGGTGTTCGGCGCCCGGGGCGGGCGGCCGATCATGTGGAAGACCGGCCACTCGCTCATGAAGGAGAAGATGAAGGAGGAGGGCGCGCCGATCGCGGGGGAGCTCTCCGGCCATATCTGCTTCGGCGACGACTACTTCGGGTTCGACGACGCGCTCTACGCCGCCTGCCGGGCGGTGGAGCTGGTGGCGCGGTCGGACCGGCCCCTCTCCGCCCTGGTCGCCGAGCTGCCGCACTACGAGTCGACGCCGGAGCTGCGCGTCGACGTGCCGGAGGAGCGGAAGTTCGCGATCGTCCGCGAGGCGGTCGAGCACTTCCGCCGGGACCACGACGTCGTCGACGTCGATGGCGCGCGCGTGCTGTTCGACGGCGGGTGGGGGCTGCTGCGGGCGTCGAACACGCAGCCGGTGCTCGTCCTCCGCTTCGAGGCCAGCACGCCCGAGAAGCTCGCGGAGATCCGCCGGACGATGGAGGGGTGGCTGCGCGAGCAGGGCGTCGGCGTGTGAGATGAGCCGTCGACCGGGTCGGATCCTCCTCTACGTCGGTCTCGCCGCCATCGCCGCGCTCCTGGCCGCGCAGGCGCTCGTCGGGCTCTACACGGATGCGCTCTGGTACCGCGAGGTTGGCTACCTCGGCGTGTTCTGGACCAGGCTCGGCGCCGCCTTGCTCGTGCGGAGCGCCGCCGCGGCCATCGGCGCCGGCGTCGTCTTGCTCAACCTCTGGGTCGTGGCGCGCCAGCTCGGGCCGGTGCATCTGCGGCGCCGCTACGGCAACCTCGAGATCGCCGAACAGGTTCCGCGCGCCTACCTGATCGCCGGGATCGGCCTCGCGGCCGGTCTGGCCGGCTGGTGGCTCTCCGGCCTCGAGTTCGGCGGCGACGGCGTGCTCACCGTACTCGCCTGGCTGCGCCACGCCCGCTGGGGCGTGACCGATCCGGTCTTCGGGCGGGACCTGTCCTTCTTCGTCTTCTCCCTGCCGGCGTACGTCTCGCTGCTGGAGTTCCTCTTCCTGGCGACGATCTGGAGCATCCTCCTGGTGCTCCTGGGCTACGTGCTCGTCGGCGCCATTCACTGGCGCCAGAACCGGCTGGTGGTGAGCGACGCGGCGCGCACGCACTTCACGCTCCTGATCGCCGGGCTCGTCTTCCTGGTCGGTGTCCGCTACTGGCTGGACCGCTACGCCCTGCTCCTCGAGGGGAGCGGCGTGCGCGGCAGCCTGGGCTACACCGACGTGCACGCCCGGCTGCCGGCGGATCTCGGTCTCGCGCTCCTTGCGCTCCTCGCCGCCGGCGCGCTCGTCTACGGCGCCGTCCGCCGGGTCTGGGTCCCTCCGCTCGTGGCCGTGGGCGGGCTCATCGCGGCGGCCCTGCTCGCCGGCCACCTCTACCCCGCGCTCGTGCAGAAGCTGCGCGTCGAGCCGAACGAGCTTGCGCGCGAGCGCCCCTACATCGGCTGGAACATCGAGTTCACGCTGCGGGCGTACGGCCTCGACCGCCTCGAGCGCCGCGAGTACGCCTACCGCCCGGCCCCGATCGGCCGGTGGGAGGACCTGGCGCCGAGCCTGTCGCGCCTGCCGGTCTGGGACGTCGAGCCGCTCGAGACGGCGTTCAACCAGACGCAGACGGGTTTCGGCTACTACAAGTTCCCGGACATCGACTTCGATCGCTACGCGGTCCCCGGCGCCGGGCTGGCGCAAGTGGCCATCGGCGCGCGCGAGTTCACGCCGGAGGGGCTCCCGCCGAGCGCCCGGAGCTGGATCTCGCAGCGCCTCAACCCGAAGTACGTGCGGGGGATGGGCGCCGTCGTAACGCCGGTCGCGGAGTCGCGCGCCGACGGCGAGCCGGTGCTCTGGCTGGGCGGGGTCGACACGCTCCAGCTCGACACCGCCGCCGCGCCACCGCAGCTCCGCTTGCTGAACCCCAGCATCTTCATCGGCGAGACGCTCACCGGTTACGTGATCCTCGTGCCGCGCCGCGACACCGCGTTCACCGGGATCCCGGGGCGCGACTTCCCCGCGGGGATCCGTCTCGACTCCTGGCCGCGGCTCCTTGCGTTCGCGTGGCGCTTCGGCGACAAGAACCTGCTCTTCTCCGGAGAGCTATCGCCGGACAGCCGCCTCGTCTTCCGCCGCTCGGTGCGCGAGCGCGTGCAGGCGCTGGCGCCCTTCCTGCTCTGGGACCCGAGCCCCTACCCGGTGATCCTCGATGGGCGCCTCGTCTGGATCATCGACGGCTACACGACCGCCGCGACGTTCCCGCTCTCGCGCGCCGAATCCCTGGAGGGGATCGGCCGCGTGCGCTACCTGCGGGGCAGCGTCAAGGCGACGGTCGATGCCGTCACGGGCGCGGTGCGCCTCTACGCCGTCGGGCCGACCGATCCGGTCCTCGAGACCTACCGACGGATCTTCCCGGAGCTGATCCAGCCGTGGGAGCGGATGCCGGCGGCCGTCCAGGCGCACCTCCGCTACCCGAGCCTCCTCTTCCAGACCCAGGCCGCGATCCTCGCCGAGTATCATCTAAGCGACCCGCGGGACTTCTACGCCAGCCTGGACGTCTGGGCCATCCCGCCCGGCTCGGCCGGTCCGGCCGCCCGGCCGTACCGCCCGCTGCACACGCTCATGGCGCTCCCCGGGGAGGCGCACCCGGAGTTCCTGCTGGTCATGCCGTTCGTCGCCCGGGAGCGGCAGAACATGACGGCGCTGCTGGCGGCGCGGAGCGATCCGCCCGCCTACGGCCAGCTCGTGCTCTACGAGCTGCCGCGCGACCAGCAGATCCCCGGCCCGGGCCAGGTCCAGGCGCTGATCGAGCAGGACCCGACGCTCTCGCCCCAGCTCACGCTCTGGCGCCAGGCCGGCAGCGACGTCAACCTCGGCCACCTCCGGATCGTCCCCGTCGAGCACGGCTTCCTCTACGTCCAGCCGCTGTTCCTGTCCGCCCAGGGGAGCGGCAACCCGATCCCCGAGCTCCAGCGCGTCATCGTGAGCGACGGCGCGAAGGTCGTCATGGCGATGTCGCTCCCCGAGGCCGTACAGGGGCTGCACGGCGCCGGGCCGCCGACCCCGGCGCCGCCGCAGACGCCTACGCTCCGCCCGGCCGGGGGCGCGGCCGCGACGCTCCCACGCCGCGCCCTCGATCTCCTCGACCGCGCCGAGCAGCGCCTGCGCAACGGCGACTTCGCCGGCTTCGGCGCGGCGCTCGCCGACCTGCGGGCGTTGCTCCAGTCGCAGGTCCGCTCGACGCGCCCGTAGCGCCGTCGTCGCTTGCAACACCGGAGGGGCACCCGTATGATTGCCGGGCCGAACACCGGGAGGACGGTAGGGACGCGGTCCGTCGTCGTCGCGCTCGGCGGCAATGCCTTGCTCCCGCCCGGGCGCCGGGGCGACATCCACGAGCAGTTCGCCTTCGCGCGCACCAGCCTCGCGCCGATCGTCGCGCTGGCGCGGGACGGCTGGCAGATCGCCATCGTCCACGGGAATGGCCCGCAGATCGGCGACGAGCTGCTGCGCAACGAGCTCGCGCACGAGGAGCTGCCGCCGCTTCCGCTCGGCGTGCTGGTGGCCGCGACCGCCGGCTGGATCGGGTACATGATCCAGCAGTCGCTCGAGAACGCGCTCGAGCGCGAGGGGATCGACCGGCGCGTGGTCACGCTGATCACGCAGGTGCTCGTCGATCCGGAGGATCCCGCGACGACGGAGCCGACGAAACCGATCGGCCGCGTCTTCACCGATCGGGGGAAGGCCGAGGCGCTGGCCCGGAGGCTGGGTTGGACGATCGCGCCGGCCGACGGCGGCTGGCGCCGCCTGGTGCCGTCGCCGCGACCGCTCGCGATCGTCGAGGGGAGCCTCGTGCGACGCCTGCTCGACGCCGGTACGATCGTGATCGCCGCCGGCGGGGGCGGCACCCCGGTCTACCGCGACCCGGTTCTGCGCCTCGAGGGCGTCGACGCCGTCATCGACAAGGACCGCGCTGCGCAGGTGCTGGCGCTCGACATCGGGGCCGAGGCGCTGCTCATCCTGACGAACGTCGACGGGGTGTACCGGAAGTGGGGGACCCCGCAGCAGGAGCTGCTCCGGAGCATCTCCGCCGCGGAGGCGGAAGCGATGCTCCGCGCCGGGGAGTTCGGCCGCGGAAGCATGGGGCCGAAGGTCGAAGCCGCGATCGCCTTCGTGCGCGGCGGCGGTGGACGCGCCTACATCGGGCGGCTGGACCAGGGGCTCGAAACGATCCGCGGGGAGACCGGGACGCTGATCGCGCCGTAGCCGACTTTTTCTCGAGGAGTGACGGTCGGAGCCATGAACATACACGAATACCAGGCCAAGGAGCTGCTCCGGGCGCACGGCGTGCCGGTGCCGCCGGGGGAGGTGGCGACCACCCCGGAGGAGGCCGAGCGCATCGCCAGCACGTTCGGCGGACCCGTCGTCGTGAAGGCCCAGGTCCACGCGGGCGGCCGCGGCAAGGCCGGCGGCGTGAAGCTGGCGAAGGACGCCGCGGAGGCGCGGGAGCATGCCACGCGCATCCTCGGCATGCAGATCAAGGGGCTCGTGGTCGAGAAGGTGCTGGTCACGCCGGCGGAGGACATCGCGTCCGAGGCGTACGTCGGCATCGTCGTCGATCGGGCCACCCGGTCGCCGGTCTTCATGGTGAGCCGCGAGGGCGGCATCGACATCGAGGAGGTTGCAGCCACGAACCCCGGCGCGATTCATCGGCTGCCGGTCGACACGCGCTACGGGCTGCTGCCGTTCCAGGCGCACTGGCTGGCGACGCGGCTCTACGACGACCCCGCGCAGCAGCGCGCGTGCGCGCGCATCATGCGCCAGCTCTACAATACGTTCATCGACAGCGGCGCCTCGCTGGCGGAGATCAACCCGCTCATCACGACGCCCGCGGGCGAGGTGAAGGCGATCGACGCCAAGATCAACATCGACGACAACGAGCTGTTCCGGCACCCCGAAATCGAGGCGCTGCGCGACACGTCGGCGGAGCCGCCGTCGGAGACCGCCGCGCGGGAGGCGGGGCTGACGTTCATCCAGCTCGACGGCAACATCGGCGCGGTGGTCAACGGCGCGGGCCTCGCCATGGCCACGATGGACCTGATCAAGTTCTACGGCGGCGAGCCGGCCAACTTCCTCGACATCGGCGGGTCGTCGAACCCGGAGAAGGTGGTCAACGCGCTGCGGATCATCACGAGCGACCCGCACGTCCGGGTCATCTGCTTCAACATCTTCGGCGGGATCACCCGCTGCGACGACGTCGCCAACGGCATCGTCGAAGCGACCCGGCGCATCCAGATCGGCGTGCCGCTGGTGATCCGGCTGACCGGGACCAACGAAGAGAAGGCGGTGCAGATCCTGGCCGAGGCCGGCTTCAGCGCGACCACCTCGATGGACGAGGTGGTGCAGAAGGCGGTCGAGCTGGCCGGCGCCGCCAAGGGGAACGTCTGAGCCATGGCGATCTTCATCGACGAGAGCACGCGCCTGCTGGTGCAGGGGATCACGGGGCGCGACGGCTCCTTCCACGCCCGGCAGATGATGGAGTACGGGACGGCGGTGGTCGGCGGCGTGACCCCGGGCAAGGGGGGGCAGCGCTTCGAGGGGCCGAGCGGCCACGCCGTGCCGATCTTCGACACGGTGCGCGACGCCGTCGCCGAGACCGGCGCCAACACCTCGATCATCTACGTGCCGCCCGCGTTCGCAGCCGATGCGATCATGGAGGCGGCCGACGCCGGGATCCCCTTCATCGTCGCGATCACCGAGGGTGTGCCGGTCCTCGACATGACCCGGGTCTACCCCTACGTCCGGGAGCGCGGCGCGCGGCTGCTCGGCCCGAATTGCCCCGGCGTGCTCGCGCCCGGCAAGGCGAAGGTCGGGATCATGCCCGGTCAGATCGCGATGCCCGGCCCCGTCGGCGTCGTCTCCCGCTCGGGCACGCTCACCTACGAGGTCGTCTACCAGCTCACCCGCGCCGGGATCGGCCAGAGCACCTGCGTCGGCATCGGCGGCGACCCGATCATCGGCACGAACTTCATCGACTGCCTCGCCGCGTTCGAGGCCGATCCCGAGACCCGCGCGATCGTCATGATCGGCGAGATCGGCGGCACGGACGAGCAGAACGCCGCCGAGTACGTCAAGCGCCACGTGACGAAGCCCGTCATCGGCTTCATCGCCGGGCAAACCGCGCCGCCGGGGCGTCGCATGGGCCACGCCGGCGCCATCATCAGCGGGTCCGCGGGCACCGCGGCCGAGAAGATCCAGGCCTTCCAGGACGCCGGCATCCGCGTCATGGAGCGCCCCTCCGACGTCGTCGGGCTCATCCGGGAGGTGCTCTGACCGGCGCGACCGGTCCGGCCGAACCATGCGTCTGCGAGAGCTGCTCCCACCGGAGCACATCTTCGCGCCGCTCGAGGCCCGCTCGCTCCGCGAGGCGCTGACCGCCATGGTCGGCGCCCTTGCCGGGGCCGGCGAGATCGGCGACGCCACCGCCCTCGGTCGCACGTTGCTCGAGGGCCGGGGCCGCGCCATCGTCCCCATCGGCGAGCGAGCCGTGCTGCCGCACCACCGCACGGACGCCGTCGAGCGCCTCGTCGTCGCCCTCGGCATCGCCGCCGAGCCACTCGACGCCCGCGACTTCGGGCTCGCGGTCCGGCCCGAACTCGTCGCGCTCATCCTGGCGCCCGTCGAGGCGTCGACGCTCTACCTCCAGACGCTGTCCACGCTCGCCCGCCTGCTGCGCCACGACGACGTCGTCGACGCCCTCGTCCACGCCCGCTCGCCCGCCGAGGTCCTCGCGCTCGGCGAGCTCGCCGACGCCAAGGTCCAGCCCCGCCTGACCGTCCGCGACCTGATGAGCCACCGGCGCGCCATCGCGCCCGGCGCGCCGGTCCGCGCCGCCGTCGACATGATGGTCGACATGCGCGTCAAGGCGATTCCCGTCGTCGGCGAGAAGGGCGAGGTGCTGGGGATCGTCACCGAATGGGACGTCATGCGTGCGCTCCTCCCCCAGGTGCCGCGCGCCGACGAGCAGGACAGCGCGAGCCTCGCCATCCCGGCCGACCTGCGCGTCCGCGACATCATGACCCGCTCCGTCCTCTGTATCGCCGAGGACATGGGCCTCGACGAGGCCGTGAACCTCATGATCAACAAGGACGTGGAGCAATTCCCCGTCGTCTCGGAGGGGAAGCTCACCGGCTTTCTCAGCCGGGCCGACATCATCCGAAAACTCTTCGGACGTTGACCCAGCCATGGAGCAGACGCTCACGATCATCAAGCCCGACGCGGTCGCCGCCGGGAACGCCGCCCGAATCCTGGCCCTCCTCGAGGAGAAGGGCTTTCGCATCCGCGCCATCCGCATGATGCGGCTGTCCGAGGCGCAGGCTCGGGAGTTCTACGCCGTCCACCGCGAGCGGCCGTTCTACGAATCCCTCGTTCGCTTCATGACCTCCGGCCCCGTAATCCCCGCGGTCCTCGAGCGCGAGAACGCGGTGGCCGCGCTGCGCGAGGCGATCGGCGCCACCGATCCCGCCGAGGCCGCCGAAGGCACGGTCCGCAAGCGGTTCGCCGAATCCAAGGAGCGCAACGCGATCCACGCCTCCGACTCCGTCGAGAACGCCTGGCGCGAAGCTCGCTTCTTCTTCTCGGAAGCGGACCTTCTCGGCACGGCGCCGTGAGTGCGGCCGCGGGCCCGGTCGGTTGACAGGGCCTTGAAATCTGGTCATCTTTGACAGCTATGCTGGAGTTGGACCTGGGCCGCCTCGAGCGCGACGGCAAGCTGCGCCTCGACGAGGCCGTGCCACCGGACGACCCGATGTGGCAAGGCACCGGGCTCTCGTTGAGCCGGCCGCTCGGCGTCCACCTGGAGGCGCAACGGGCCGGGCCGGACGTGGTCGTGCGCGGCGCGATCGAGGGCGAGGCGGCGGTGTCGTGCCGCCGCTGCCTGCGGGACGTCCGGGTGGCGATCGACGAGGATGTCGCGGCGCTCTTCCGCTCCGGCGTCGACCGGGCGGAGGCGGAGGAGGAGGAGGTCTATCCGCTTCCTGCGCGGGGGCGCGACCTGGACCTGCGGGAGCTGGTCCGGGAGCAGGTTCTGCTGGCGGTGCCGCCGTACGCGGTCTGCTCGGAGGCGTGCCGCGGGCTGTGTCCGCGTTGCGGGGGGAATCTGAACGAGGGCGAGTGCGCCTGCGGCGAGCCGGACGTGGACGACCGCTGGGGTCCGCTCCGGAAGCTGAAGCTCGACTGACCAAGGGGGACTCATGGCGGTTCCGAAGAAGCGGGTGTCCAAGCAGCGCAAGCGGAAGCGGCGCGGCGACGTTCGGGCGGAGGCGGCGACGCTGGTCCGCTGCGCGAAGTGTGGGGACTATCGGATGCCGCACCGCGTTTGCCGGTCGTGCGGGACGTACGGCGGCCAGCAGGTGCTCGAGGTCGAAGAGGAGCTCTGAGGAGGCTGGCCGTGCGCATCGCGCTCGATGCCATGGGGACGGACCGGCATCCCGAGGTCGAGGTGCAGGGGGCCGTCCAGGCGTTGCGCGAGCTGCCCGGCGACTTTCAGATCGTGTTGGTGGGCGACCGGCGCGTCGTCGAGGCGGAGCTGGCGCGGTCGGGCCCGGTCCCGGAGGGTCGCCTGGAGGTGGTCCACGCGTCGCAGTCGATCACGCCGGGAGAGGCGCCCGCCACGGCGGTGCGGCGCAAGCCGGACTCGTCGATCGTGGTGGGGCTGACGCTCCAGCGGGAAGGGAAGGTCGACGCGTTCGTCAGCGCGGGCTCGACGGGGGCGGTGATGGCGGCGTCGCTCTTCATTCTGCGGCCGCTCCCGGGCGTGGACCGGCCGGCGGTGGCCACGCTGCTGCCGACCGCGACGGAGCCGGTGGTGATGCTGGACGCCGGCGCGAACGTGGACAGCAAGCCGCACCACCTCTTGCAGTTCGCTCATCTCGGCTCGATCTACGCCACGGACGTGCTCCGGCGGGGGAATCCCCGGGTCGGGCTCCTGAACATTGGTGAGGAGCCGGAGAAGGGGAACGAGCTGGCGGTCGAGACGCACCGGCTGCTGCGCGAGGATCCGACGTTGAACTTCGCGGGGAACGTCGAGGGGCGTGACATCATCCGGGGCGTCTGCGACGTGCTCGTGACGGACGGCTTCGTAGGCAACGTACTGCTGAAGTTCTACGAGTCGGTGGCGCAGTTCTTCTGCCAGCTCCTGGACAACGGCGGTGGCTCGCCGGCGGCGGGCGGGCCGGAGCGGTCGCGCCTGTGGGAGGCGCTCGATTACACGTCGTACGGTGGTGCGCCGCTGCTGGGCGTCAACGGCATTTCGATCATCTGTCACGGCGGTTCGCCGCCGCGGGCGGTCCGGAACGCCATCCGTGTCGCGATCCAGGCGGTCGAGACGCAGATGGTGGGCCACATCGCGGCGGACCTCGGCGCGCACGGCGCGGTGCGAGGCTCCCGCCGACTCGCGGAGGGTGCATGAAGCGACCGAAGCCGATCGTCGAGATCGCGTCGACGGGCCGATGGCTGCCCGACAACGTCGTGACGAATCAGGACTTCGAGAAGACGCTCGACACGTCCGACGAGTGGATCCGGGAGCGCACGGGGATCCGGGAGCGGCGGATCGCGCCGCGCGAGATCGGCGCGGGCTACATGGGGGTGGAGGCGGCGAAGGTCGCGATGTGCCGGGCGGGGATCGAGCCGGGCGAGATCGACGTGCTGATCTGCGCGACGGCGACGCCGGACCGGCTGCTGCCTTCGACCGCGTGCGCGATCCAGGCGGAATTGGGCGCCACGAACGCCGCGGCGTTCGACGTGTCGGCGGCGTGCTCCGGCTTCATCTACGCGCTCGGCGTGGCGGAGGGGCAGATCGCCGCCGGGCGCGCGGAGATCGTGCTCGTCGTCTCGGCGGAGAAGATGACGGGCATCACGGACATGTCGGACCGCTCGACGGCGGTGCTGTTCGGCGACGGCGCGGGCGCGGTCGTGGTGCGGAAGAGCACGAACGGGCGGGGCGTCCTCTCGAACTACATCCGCTCGGACGGGACGCTGGCGGAGTTGCTCTGGCGGCCCGTGGGCGGCGTCGTCGAGCCGATGACCCACGAGGCGCTCGAGCGGCGCGATCACATGGTCAAGATGGCCGGCCGCGAGGTCTTCAAGTCGGCGGTGAAGTCGATGGCGGACGCGGCGGACCAGGCGCTCCTGCGGGCCGGCCTGACGGGTGAGGACGTCGACCTCTTCATCCCCCACCAGGCGAACATCCGGATCATCGAGGCCACGGCGAAGTACGCCAAGGTGCCGATGGAAAAGGTCTTCGTGAACGTGGACCGCTACGGGAACATGAGCTCGGCGACGATCCCCATCGCGCTCG
The DNA here is from genome assembly GCA_019689775.1 of Gemmatimonadota bacterium. Taxonomy (GTDB): domain Bacteria; phylum Gemmatimonadota; class Gemmatimonadetes; order Longimicrobiales; family RSA9; genus JADGGV01. The sequence continues at coordinate 11,096 of JADGGV010000003.1, read as the reverse complement.
ACGAGGCGATCGAGCAGGGGCGCGTGCGCAGCGGCGACATCATCCTCATGGTGGCGTTCGGCGCGGGCTTCACCTGGGCCTCTTCGGTGATCCGTTGGTAGCGCTGCTCTTTCCGGGCCAGGGCTCGCAGTTCCTCGGGATGGGACGCGACCTGGCCGAGCGTTTTCCGGCCGCGCGCGCGGCGTTCGAGGAGGCCGACGCGGCGCTGGGCGTGCCGCTGACGCGGCTCATGTGGGAGGGCCCGGAGGAGGAGCTGACGCTGACGCTGAACGCGCAGCCGGCGATCCTGGCCCACTCGGTCGCGGTGGCGCGGGTGCTGGCGGAGCGGCTGGGCGATGCGGCGTACGGGGCCGGACACTCGCTCGGCGAGTTCAGCGCCTACGTGGTGGCGGGCTCCCTCGCCTACGCGGACGCACTGCGGACGGTGCGTCGGCGCGGCGAGCTGATGTTCCGCGCGGGCCAGGAGCGGCCGGGGACGATGGCCGCGCTGCTCGGCCTGGACGACGCCGCGGTCGAGCGCGTCTGCCGCGAGGCCTCCGGGCCCGACGGGGAGTGCGTGCCGGCGAACTACAACTCGCCGGCGCAGGTAGTCATCAGCGGCGACCTCGCGGCCGTCGAGCGCGCCATGACGCTGGCGACGGCGGCCGGCGCGAAGCGCGCGGTGCGGCTGAACGTCTCCGGCGCGTTCCACTCGCCGCTCATGGCGGTGGCGGAAGCCGGGCTGGAGGCCCGGCTGGCCGAGGTGGAGCTGGCGACGCCTCGTTTCCCGATCGTGTCGAACGTAACCGCCGAGCCGGTGGCCGAGCCGGGCGAGGCGCGTCGGCTGCTGGTGCGGCAACTGACGTCGCCCGTGCGCTGGACGGCGAGCATGCAGTACCTGGTCGGCGTCGGGGTGACCCGGTTCCTGGAGCTGGGCCCCGGGAGCGTGCTCGCGGGGCTGCTGAAGCGGGTCTCGCGCGAAGTCGAGGTGCGGAGCATCGGCACGGCGGACGAGGCGGAGGCGTTCCTGAACTCATGAGCGACGCGGCGATGACGGCGGAGGGGAAGGAGCTGGCGGGGCAGGTCGCGCTGGTCACCGGCGGGAGCCGCGGGATCGGCCGGGCGGTGGCCGAGGCGCTGGCGGCGGCGGGCGCGCGGGTGGCGGTGGTGGCGCGGGACCGCGAGCGGGCGCTGGCGGCGGCCGCGGTGCTGCCGGGCACGGGGCACGGCGGCTTCGCCTGCGACGTCGCCGATGCGGCGGCCGTGGACGCGCTGCTTCAGGCGGTCGAGGCGGAGCTGGGCCCGGTCGACGTGCTCGTGAACAACGCCGGCGTCACGCAGGACAACCTGCTGGTGCGCATCTCCGACGAGGCGTGGGACCGGGTGTTGGACACGAACCTCAAAGGCGCGTTCAACCTGATCCGGGCGGCGGCGAAGGGGATGATGCGCCGGCGCCAGGGACGGATTATCAACATCACGAGCGTCGTGGGGCTCGTCGGCAACAAGGGGCAGGCGAATTACGCCGCGTCGAAGGCCGGGCTGATCGGCCTGACGAAGGCGGTGGCGAAGGAGCTGGCGTCCCGCAACGTGTTGTGCAACGCGGTGGCGCCGGGCTACATCGAGACGGAGATGACGGCGGCGCTGGGCGACGCCGCACGGGAAGCGCTGATCGGGCAGATCGCCCTCGGCCGCCTCGGGCAGCCGCAGGATGTCGCCGGTGTGGTGCGCTTTCTCGCCGGTCCCGCGGCGAGCTACATCACGGGACAGACGATCGTGGTCGACGGCGGAATGGTGATGTGATCACCCCAACCGTGAGGATTCGATGGCGGACAATGTGGCGGAGAAGGTCAAGGAGATCATCGTGAACGAGCTCGGGGTCGAGCCGGAGAAGGTCACGGACGAGGCGTCGTTCGTGGAGGACCTCGGGGCCGACTCCCTGGACACGGTCGAGCTCGTGATGGCCTTCGAGGAGGAGTTCGGCATCGAGATCCCGGACGAGGACGCCGAGAAGCTCCAGACGGTTGGCGATGCGGTGAACTACCTGCGGGAGAAGGGAGTCGAGTGAGCGTGGCTCGACCGCGGAGCAGGACGGAGCGCGGATGGTGACCCGAGCGTCCGACGAGGGTCGCGTCGTCCTCACCGGCGTGGGGCTGGTCACGCCGGTGGGGAACGACGTCGAGACCACCTGGCGCGCCCTGCTCGAGGGGAAGAGCGGCGGCGCGCCGATCACGCAGTTCGAGGTGACGCCGGACTTCGACGTGCGCTTCGCGTGCGAGGTCAAGGGCTTCGAGCCCGAGCAGTACATGGACCGTAAGGAGGTGAAGCGCACGGACCGCTTCGCCCAGTTCGCGCTGGCGGCGTCGCAGCAGGCGGTGCGCGCGGCGGGGCTGGAGGAGCAGCTCGACTCGATCGACAAGGACCGGGTCGGCGTCCTGATCGGCAGCGGCATCGGCGGCATCGCCACGTTCGAGGAACAGGCGCGGACGATGGTGGAGCGCGGGCCGAAGCGGATCAGCCCGTTCTTCGTGCCGATGTTCATCCCGGACATCGCCGCCGGGCACGTGTCGATGCGCTACGGATTCCGTGGGCCGAACTTCGCGACCGTATCCGCGTGTGCCTCGAGCGCGCACGCGGTCGGTGAGGCGTACCGCATGATCCAGCGGGGCGAGGCCGACGTGATGATTGCGGGCGGCGCCGAGGCGACCGTGACGCCGATGACGATCGCCGGCTTCGCGAACATGAAGGCGCTGTCGACGCGCAACGACTCGCCGGAGACGGCGAGCCGGCCGTTCGACGCGACGCGGGACGGCTTCGTGCTCGGTGAGGGCGCGGGCACGCTCGTCCTCGAGCGGCTGACGCACGCGCGCCGGCGGGGCGCGCCGATTCTGGCGGAGCTCGTCGGCTTCGGGCAGAGCGCGGATGCGTATCACCTCACGGCGCCGGCGCCGGAGGGGGCCGGGGCGCAGCTCGCCATGCGGGCGGCGCTGCGCGACGCGGGGATCGGCCCCGAAGCGGTCGGCTACATCAACGCGCACGGGACGTCGACGCCGATGAACGACCTGAACGAGACGCTGGCCGTGAAGGCGGTCTTTGGCGAGCATGCCCGCAAGCTGGTCATGGGCTCGACGAAGTCGATGACCGGGCACCTGCTCGGCGCGGCCGGCGCCGTCGAGGCGGTCATCTGCGCGCTGGTCGTGAAGGAGGGGAAGATCCCGCCGACCATCAACTTCAGCTCGCCGGACCCGGCGTGCGACCTCGACTACGCGCACAACCGGATGGTGGAGCGCGAGGTGGAGTACGCGGCGAGCAACTCGTTCGGGTTCGGCGGGCACAACGTCACGCTGATCCTCCGCCGGTTCGAGGAGTAGGCGGCTCGCGCCGCGCACGGCGGGACGTACGCGGGGGCCCGGCCATGGCCGGGCCCTCGTCGCATTCGCGTCCTGCGGTGGGGCCGAAGACCACGGACCCGCCCCCCTCGGGCGCCCGCGGGGCGCACCTCGGCCGGTCCGGCGGGGCGCATCGAGGCCGGCGCCTGCGGGCGCGAGGCCGGCGGGGCGCGACATCCTTCCTTGCCCGCGCCGGGCCACTGGCCTATTCTTCCCGCCGCAACACGGACCGTAGCCGAGACCTTTAGCCGGAATTCGTTCATGTACCCGGCGTTCACCGAAGAACTGGTCATTCGACCGACCGACCCCCGCCTCGAGCCGATCGCCGAGAAGGTCGTCGCCGGCGTGCGGCTCGACGTGGAAGACGGGGTCGCCCTGTTCGAGTCCCACGACCTCCTCGCCATCGGCGCGATGGCCGATTGGGCCAACCGACGGAAGAACGGGGATCGCATCTTCTTCGTGGCGAACCAGCACATCAATCCGACGAACGTCTGCATCCTCCGCAACACGTGCGTCTTCTGCTCCTTTGCCCGGATGCCGAAGGAGGAGGGGGCGTACACGATGAGCGTCGAGGAGGCGATCGCGGAGGGGGACATCATCAAGGACACGCCGATCCGGGAGTTTCACATCGTCGGCGGGTTGCACCCGAAGCTGCGGCTCGAGTACTACGAGGAGCTGATCCGGGGGTTGAAGGCGCGGCACCCGGGCGTCGAGATCAAGGCGCTGACCGCGGTGGAGATCGCCAACCTGGCGCGGATCGAGAAGACGACGTACGCGGACGTGCTGTCGCGGCTGAAGGCGGCGGGGCTCGACACGATGCCGGGCGGCGGGGCCGAGGTCTTCTCGCGCGGGGTGCGGGCGACGATCGCCGAGCGAAAGCTCGCGGCGGAGGAGTGGCTGGAGGTCCACCGGGTGGCGCACGGTCTCGGCATCCGCACGAACTGCACGATGCTCTACGGGCACGTGGAGACGTACCGGGACCGGGTCGAGCACCTGGCGATGCTGCGCGAGCTCCAGGACGAGACCGGCGGCTTCCTGACGTACATCCCGCTGGCGTATCACCCCGACAACAACGAGCTGGGCGAGCGGCTCGGGCGGACGGGGACGGCGACGACCGGCGTGGACGACCTGAAAAACCTTGCGGTCGGGCGTCTGTTCCTCGACAACTTCGACCACATCAAGACGCACTGGATCATGAACACGCCGAAGGTGAGCCAGGTGGCGCTGCACTTCGGCGTGGACGATCTCGAGGGGACGGTCGTGCGGGAGAAGATCTACCACGAGGCGGGCGCGCACACGCCGCAGGGACTGACGTTCCAGGAGATCATCCGGATCATCAAGGATGCCGGCAAGCGCCCGGTGGAGCGGGATGCGCACTACCGCGAGCTGCGGGAGTGGTGAGCGCCATGGCCGCTGAAGGGAGCCCCCGAATGGGACCGCGTCCGGTGCCGCCGGAGCAGCGTGCGCTGCCGATCCTGTCCACGGTCTCGCCGCGGCTCCGGGAGCCGACGCCGACGGGCTCGGTCGGCATGGCTCGCCCGGCGGAGCAGCCGGTGTACGTGCCACCGCCGCTCGAGAGCCGGCCGCACGCCGACGAGATCGCGCACTGGCTCGAGGAGCTGAGGCGGACGCCGTTCCTGGAGCTGGCGGCGCGGGCGGACGCGGTGCGGCGCGAGAAGCATCCGGACGGCGTGGTGAGCTACATCGTCGACCGGAACATCAACTACACGAACACCTGCATCACGGACTGCAAGTTCTGCGCGTTCTACCGTCGTCCGAAGGACGGCGAGGGGTACGTGTTGAGCTACGAGGAGATCGGCGCCAAGATCGACGAGGCGAAGGCGCTCGGCGCGGTGCAGATCCTGATGCAGGGCGGGCACAACCCGTACCTCCCGTTCGACTGGTACCTCGGGCTGCTGCGCTACATCAAGGAGCGCCATCCGATCCACGTGCACGGCTTCAGTGCGTCCGAGATCGAGCTGATGACGCGGATCACGAAGCTGCCGCTGGACGAGGTGATCCGGCAGTTGCACCAGGCCGGGCTCGATTCGATCCCGGGCGCGGGGGCCGAGATCCTCGTGGACGCGGTCCGGGACGTCATCGCGCCGAAGAAGCTCGACGCGAGCCGCTGGCTCGAGATCCACGAGGCGGCGCACGAGGTCGGGCTGCACACGACGGCGACGATGATGTACGGCGTCGGGGAGACGTGGGAGGATCGCCTCGAGCACCTGCTGAAGCTCCGCGCCTCGCAGGCGCGCAGCCTGAAGCGGGGCCGGGGTCGCTACACGGCGTTCATCGCCTGGTCGTTCCAGCCGCTCCACACCGAGATGCGCAACTGGGACATCCCGCTGGGTACCGGGATGGACTACCTGCGCATCACGGCGCTCTCGCGGCTCGTCCTCGACAACTTCGACAACCTCCAGGTCTCGTACGTCACGCAGGGCCCGAAGATGGCGCAGCTCGCGCTGCGGATGGGCGCGAACGACTTCGGCTCGCTCATGATCGAGGAGAACGTGGTGAGCGCGGCGGGCATCGACTACATCATGCCGGAGGCGGAGATCCGGCGGATCATCACCGAGGCCGGGCTCCAGCCGCAGCGCCGCTACCAGGACTACACGGAGTGGCACGAGGGCGACGCCGGCTGCCCCTGCTGCGCGTGGCGGGGCACGGCCGAGGCGGCCTGACGCCGCGCGGCGGCCGGTCGAGCCGGCGGCCCGACCTCACCTGCCCGGGGCGCGAGGCGTCCCGGGCAGGTTCCGTGTCGGCGCCGGGGTGCGGTGCCGGCGGTCCGTCCGGCCGCGCGTGACCACCACCGAACGCCACCCACCATGCGCATCGGCATCGGCTACGACTCGCACCGCTTCGCCGTCGGGCGCCGCCTCGTCCTGGGGGGCGTGGAGATTCCCCACGAGGTCGGGCTCGCCGGCCACTCGGACGCGGACGCCGTCGCCCACGCGGTGACGGACGCGGTGCTCGGCGCCGCCGGGCTGGGGGACATCGGCACGCATTTCCCGCCGAGCGACGAGCGCTGGCGCGACGCGGACTCGATCGCGCTGCTGGCGCGCGCGGCCGAGCTGGTGCGTGGGGCGGGGCTCCGGGTCGGGAACGTGGATGTCACCATCGTGTGCGAGGCGCCGCGGGTCGGGCCGCACGTGGCCGCGATGCGACGGCGGCTCGCCCTGGCGCTTGGCGTCGGCCCGGACCGTGTATCGGTGAAAGGGAAGACGAACGAGGGGATGGGCTGGATCGGCCGCGGCGAGGGGGTCGCCGCGATCGCGGTGGCGTCGCTCGAGCCAGCCGACCCCTCGGCGTGACACCCGGAGGGCGCCATCGACGGGATCCTGGACCGGCTGGCGGCGCTGCCGCCGCTCGTGACCTACCTCGTGCTCGGCGTCGGCGGCGCCCTCGAGAACATCGTTCCGCCGGTCCCGGCGGACACGGTCGTGCTCTTCGGCGCATTCCTGTCGGCCCGTGGGCAGGCCAATCCGTGGCTGGTCTGGCTCGTGGTCCTGGTGCCGAACGCCGCCTCCGCGATGGTGGTCTACCTCGTCGCCCGCCGGTACGGCGAACAGGCGTTCCGCACGCGCCTCGGGCAGTGGATCCTCCATCCCGACCAGTTGCAGAAGGTGGGACGCTTCTACCGCCGCTGGGGGGTGTTCGCCATCTTCATCAGCCGGTTCTTGCCAGCGTTCCGCGCCGTCGTGCCGGTCTTCGCGGGCGTCAGCGAGGTGGCGCCGCGCCGCGTCGCCGTGCCGATCGTGACGGCGTCGGCGCTCTGGTACGGGCTCCTCGTCTACCTCGGCCACACGGCCGGCGCGAACTGGCGGTCGATCCTGGACGCGTTCGGCCGGATCAACCGCGTCCTGCTGTGGATCGCGCTCGGCCTCGCGCTCGTCGTGCTGGCCTGGTGGTGGCGATCCCGGCGGGCCAAGCGCTGATGTTCCAGCTCGACGCGTTCACCGACCACCTCGCGGTCGAGCGCGGGCTCTCTCCCCGCACGCTCGACGCCTACGGCCGGGACCTGGCCCGCCTCGTCGACTTCCTCCAGGGGCGCGGGCTCGGCCGCCCGGGCGAAGCCTCCGCCGGCGACCTCCGCGAGTTCGTCTACTACCTGAAGGACCTCGGGTTGCAGCCGAGCTCGATCCGCAGGAACATCTCCGCGGTGCGCACCTACTTCGCGTTCCTGCTGGCGGAGGGGATCGTCGTCACGGACCCGAGCGAGAACCTCGAGCTGCCGAAGACCTGGCGCCGCCTGCCCGGCGTGCTCGCCCGCGACGAGGTCGAGCGGCTGCTCGAGGCGCCGGAGGTGACGGACCGCCTCTACTGGCGCGACAAGGCTCTCCTGGAGTTCGCCTACGCCTCCGGGGTGCGGGTGAGCGAGCTGACCGCGCTGCGCATCCGCGACCTGGCCCTCGAGGAGGGCTTCGCCACCGTCGTCGGGAAGGGCGCGAAGGAGCGGCTCGTGCCCATTGGCCGGAGCGCCGCGCGCGCCGTCTCGCTCTATCTTCGCGAGCTTCGCCCCACGCTCGACCGCGGCGCTGGCCGCGGGATCGTCTTCCTGAACGCCGCCGGCACGCCCCTCTCGCGCATGGGCGTGTGGAAGATCCTGCGCAGGCACGTCCGGCGCGCCGGGATCCGCAAGCGCGTCACCCCGCACACGCTCCGGCACTCCTTCGCCACGCACCTCCTCGAGGGCGGCGCCGACCTCGCCGCGGTGCAGGAGATGCTCGGCCACGCCGACATCTCGACGACGCAGATCTACACGCACATCGACCGGGAGTACCTGCGCGAGGTGCATCGGCAGTTCCATCCGCGGGGGTAGCGTGCGGGCGGTCGGGGGCGCGCCGGCAGCCGCCCCGGGCCCGATGGCGGACGGCCGCGACGCGCCGCCCCGGGCCGGGGCCGCGATGCGCCGCGGCGACGGCGAGCGCGGTGCGCCGTCGTGGTGTCGACCGCAGCGCGCCGTCGTCGCCTGGCCGGCCGTGCGCCGCCGCGGCGGTGGGCGCCCGGTGGCACGGCACTTGTTCCGCGCCGGGAGCCCCCTTACGTTCCCGCCCGGCGGGAGGCGCGGAACGAGACCCGTGCATGAACGGCGGAACACGTGCTGCTGGTTATCGATAACTACGATTCCTTTACCTGGAATCTCGTGCAGTTCCTCGGGGAGCTGGGGGCGGAGCCGCTCGTGCGCCGCAACGACGAGATCTCGCTCGCGGAGATCGCCGACCTGCGCCCGGAGCGCATCGTCATCTCGCCCGGTCCGTGCACGCCGGCGGAGGCCGGGATCAGCGTGGACGTCGTGCGCCGTTTCGGCCCGAGCACGCCGACGTTGGGCGTGTGCCTTGGCCACCAGGCGATCGGCGAGGCGTACGGCGGGCGCGTGGTCCGCGCGCGCCGGACCATGCACGGGAAGCTCTCGCCGGTGCGGCACACCGGCGTCGGGATCTTCGAGGGGCTTCCCTCACCGCTGCGCGTGACGCGCTACCATTCGCTCGTGATCGACGCGGAGCGTCTGCCGGCCGCGCTCGAGCCGATCGCCTGGACGGACGAGGCCGGCTGGACGGACGAGATCCAGGCGGTCCGGCACCGCGAGCACCCCGTGTGGGGCGTGCAGTTCCACCCCGAGTCCATCGCCAGCGAGGGGGGGAAGGCGCTGCTCGCGAACTTCCTCGCGCTCCCCGCCGCGTGACACGCGTCCTCCGCATCCGATCCGCCGCCGGTCTCCTCCTGCTCGGGATCGCGGCCTCGCCGCTCGCGGGCCAGCGCGTCACGCTCAGCGGGCGCTCGGATCCGACCGCCGACCGCCGGGTCTCGGCGCTGCTGCGGCGGGGCGGCTACCTCCTGATCACGCACGACACGACGATCCCCCGCGGCGACACCGTGGGACGCAGCGTCCTCGTGGCCGGCGCGACGCTGCGGCTGGACGGCACGGTCCGCGGCGACCTCGTCGGCGTCTCGTCGAACCTGTTCCTGCGCCCGTCCGCGACGGTCACGGGCGACGTCGTCAACGCCGGCGGCGGGCTCTACAGCTCCGAGCAAGCGCGGCTCCAGGGCGACATCGTCGACCGCCCGCTGGCCGAATACGACATCAGCCGGAGCGAGGGCGTCGTCGCGATCGTGGGCCGCTCGCCCAGGCTGCCGGTCTTCCAGCCCGACGGCGTTGGCGGGGTGGTGCTCCCGACGTACGACCGCGTCGACGGGCTCTGGCTCCGGGCGGGCGGGCGGCTGCGCCTGCCGCGGCTCGGCACCGATTCCATCATGCTGCGCGGGCAGGCCGGCTACCGCACGGAGGTCGGCGGGCTGACGCACCTGGCGGAGCTGACCGGCCGGCGCGGGCCCGGCTTCCTCACGATCGGCCACGAGGAGGTCACCGCCACGAACGACGCCTGGATCCGCAGCGACTTCAAGAACTCCCTCGGCGTCCTCTACAACGGCAAGGACTACCGCAACTACTACGAGGCGGAGCGCTGGTTCGCGCGCGCCGGAGCCCGCTTCGCGAGCGGCGGCTGGAGCGGCGAGGTCGCGCTCCTCGGCGAGCGCGAGGTGGCCCGCTCGCTGGCCACCGGCGATCCCTGGCACCTGCTCGGCGACTCGCTCCGGTTCAACCCGCCGATCGACCCGGGCACGATCGCGAGCGTGGGCGCGGGCGCCGACGTGACGTGGGTGGGGCGGAGCGCGGCTGCCGAGATCGGCGCGCGGACCGACGTCGCCGGCCACGTCGGGGGCGGCGACTTCGCGTTCGGCCGCTACCTGATCTGGGGCGACTGGTCGATGGCCGCCATCGCGGACCACGCGCTCCAGATCTACTGGCGCGCCCAGGGCCCGCTCGCCGGCACCGACTCCCTGCCGCGGCAGCGCTGGAGCTTCGTCGGCGGGAGCGGCACGCTCTACACGTTCGACATCGCCGAGTTCACCGGCGACCGGCTCGTCTTCGTCGAGACGCGCTACGTGATCCCGCTCCCCGACCGACTGCGCCTGCCGATCATCGGCGCGCCCGACCTCGTCTTCCTCCACACCGCCGGCATGGCCTGGACGCGGGACTCCGCGCGGGCCCTCGAGCAGAACGTCGGCGTCGAGCTCCGGTTCTTCGGCTTCTCGCTGCGGGCGGTCACGAACCCGGCCCACGCCGGCCGCGACTTCGAGGTCAACGTGGGGCTCTCGGCGAGCCGTGGCGGCCGGCGTTGGCCCTTCTCGCGCTTTGACACCGCCGGACGGCGGCGTTAGATTGTCGGCGTGAAAATTGCAAGGTGTGACGCGGTTTTGGGCGACAATCCGGCTTCATGTCCGCGCGACGGATCCTCTGCGTGATCCCGGCCCGACTCGGGTCGGAGCGGCTGCCGCGTAAGCCGCTCTACCCGCTGGCGGGCCGGCCGCTCGTCGAGTGGGTATGGCGGCGGGTGCGAGGCATTGCCGGACTGGATCGGGTGGTGGTGGCGACCGATAGCGAGGATGTGGTGGCGGCGTGTCGGGCGATGGGAGCGGAGGTGGCGCTCACGTCGCCCGATCACACGTCGGGGACCGAGCGGGCGGCGGAGATCGCCGCCCGCTCCGAGTTCGCGGGCTACGACGTGGTGGTGAACGTGCAGGGGGACGAGCCGTTCGTCACGGCGTCGCAGGTGATGGCGGCGGCGGAGCGGGTGGGGCGCTTCGACGTGGGGACGGTGGCGAGCCCGGTCCGGACGTTGGAGGCGTGGCGCGACCCGGCGGTGGTGAAGGTGGTGCGGGGTGCGGAGG
>JADGGV010000805.1 GCA_019689775.1 Gemmatimonadota bacterium | reverse complement strand
GCCACCACGAGCTCGTGCCCCCGCTCGCGCAGCGCACCCACCAGCTCGGCGCCGTACCCCCAAACCCCGCCGACGACGTCCGTCGTGACCAGGATCCGCATCGCCGGCGCGACCGACCGCGTCAGGCGGTCAGCGGCTCGGCCGCCCCGCCCACCGGTGCCGCGAGCAGGAGCGACGGGCTCGCCCGCACCCACTCCACCAGCCGGCGCACCCCCTCCTCCTTCGTCACCCGCGGCGTCCAATCGAGCTCGCGCGTGATCCGCGTCAGGTCCGTCACGTACAGCCGCTGGTCCCCCGGCCGCCACTCCGCGAACCGCACCGGCACCGGCTGCCCCAGCACCGTCTCCAGCAGCCCGATCAGCTCGAGCAGCGACGTCGCGTTACGCGGACCGCCGCCGACGTTGTAGATCCGCCCCGGATGCCCACGCGCCGCGCTCGTCGCCCGCTGCATCGCCTCGACCAGGTCCTCGACGAACAGGAGATCGCGCACCTGCTTGCCGTCGCCGTACAGCGTCAGCGTGCGCCCCGCCAGCGCCGCGATCACGAAGTGCGCCACCCACCCCTGGTCCTCCGTCCCATACTGCCGCGGCCCGTAGATGCAGCTCATCCGGAACACGCACGTCGGCATGCCGAAGATCCGCGCGTAGTCCCGCACGTACTGGTCCGCCGCCCCCTTCGAGCAGCCGTACGGCGAGTGGAAGTCCAGCGGCTGATCCTCCCCGATCCCACGCCGCTCGTCCGTGAACCGGTACCGCGTCCCGTTCAGCGACACGCCCACCCCGCCCAGCTCGCCGTACACCTTGTTCGTCGACGTGTATAGCACCACCGGCGGCTCGCCCTGCTCCCGCGCCGCCTCCAGCACGTTCAGCGTGCCGCCCACGTTCACCGAGAAGTCGTGCGCCGGGTCCGCGACCGACGTCGTCACCGCCACCTGCGCCGCCAGATGGTAGACCGTGTGCGCCCGCGCGATCACCCGCTTCACCCGGTCCGCATCCCGCACATCCCCCACCTCGACCTGTAGCCGCTTCGGGTGCCGGCTCACCAACCAGCGCAGGTTCCGCTCCGCCCCCGGCCGCGACAGATCGTCGTAGACCACCACCCGCTCCCCCCGCGTCAGCAGCGTGTCGGCGAGATTGCTCCCGATGAACCCCGCGCCCCCCGTGACGACGACGACCTTCTCCGTCTGCCAGCTCATCGGATCCCCTCCGC
>JADGGV010000804.1 GCA_019689775.1 Gemmatimonadota bacterium | reverse complement strand
CCCCCCCGACGCCGGCGGCTGAGCCGTGGACCCCACCCGACGCGCCCACTCCGCCACCGGAACCCTCCTCCGCAACGTCGGCCGCCGCGCCGCCGATGGCTGGCGCGCCACGCCGCCCGCCGCCCGCCGGCGCTGGCTCCTCCTCACCGCCCTCGGCGCCGTCGCCCTCCTCGCGTGCCTCCTCCTGACCGTTCGCCTCGTCCGCCGCGCCGCCGCCTCCGGCGCGCTCGCCGCCGAGCCCGCGCTCACGCTCCGCATCATCGAGCGCTCCGGCATCTCCATCTCCAGCGCGATCTGGTTCCAGACCATCGGCACGGACATCACCCTCGGCATCCTCATCATCCTCACCGCCGGCATCGCCGCCTGGAACCGTCGGACGTTCCGCGCGCTCAGCATCCTCCTGGCCTACGTCGTCCTCGACCTCGTCGTCCGCGTCGGCTGGGCCGTCTGGCCCCGCGAGCGCCCCCGCCTCGTCCTCGCCGGCGCCATCGCCCCCGGGTTCGCGTCCTTCCCCTCCGGACACACCGCCAAGACCCTCGCCGTCTACGGCATCCTCGCCTATTTCTTCATCCTCGCCAGCCGCAGCCCGATCGAGCGCCTCCTCGCCCCCCTCGTCGTGCTGGCCCTCACCATCCTCACCGCCCTCGGCCGCCTCCGCATCGGCGCCCACTGGCCCTCCGACCTCATCGGCGGCTTCGCCCTCGGGCTCGTCTGGCTCCTCTGCCTCATCGCCGCGCTCCGCCTCAGCGGCGTCGATCGCTAGCCGGGCCGCGCCCGCGACGCACGCCCGCCGACCAGCTCGCCGCCCAGCGACCGCGAGCCGGACGCCGCACCCCCCGGCGCGTACCGGCGCCCGCACGGCCGACCCCGCACCGCCACCGCTACCGCCCCGACCCTGCGTCCGCCGCCGGCCAGCTACACGACACCCGGCGCGGGGCTTAGCGCCTCGAGAAGCGCCCGGCGCGCCGCCCGGTACCCCTCCTCCAGGAAGTACTTCGTCTGCGTGAAATCGAACGTCGAGTAGCCGTCCAGCTCCGGCCGAATCCGCACCAGCCGCGGCCCCGTCCACGACGCCAACTGCGCCTGCCGCTGCGCGTACGCCATGATGTCGAACGCCCGGTGCTGCACCGCGATCATCCCCTTCGACAGCGTGTCCAGCGAGTCCCGCACCTCGCCCGCCGACACATCCACCGCCACCACCAGGTCCGCCC
>JADGGV010000803.1 GCA_019689775.1 Gemmatimonadota bacterium | reverse complement strand
GGGCTTTGCCGGGGGCGTTGGGGTGACGTAAATTGAACGGATCCCAGCCTGGACGGATACCGAGCGGCGCCGCTGGCGGCGCGGCGGGGTCCAGACCGCCCTCGAGGCGGCGAGACATCCGACTGGGGACCGGTCGTCCCGTCCCGGTCCGCGAATCCCTCGGGTCCCACGCGGACGTGGCGCCTGGCGCGCCGTCGCCTCACCCGGCGCGCTGCACGCCCGCCCACGAAGGTGGAGCGCCATGGAGCCGACGAACACCCGCGACCCCCGCTATTACCACCGCGTCGTCGATTGCCAGTGGGCGTGTCCCGCGCACACGAACGTGCCGGAGTACATCCGGCTGATCGCGCAGGGGCGGTACGCCGATGCCTACCTGCTGAACCGCGAATCGAACGTTTTCCCGGGGATCCTCGGTCGGACGTGCGACCGCCCGTGCGAGCCGGCGTGCCGGCGCGCGCGGGTGGACGGCAAGCCGGTCGCGATCTGCCGGCTGAAGCGGGTGGCGGCGGACCATAAGGGGGACATCGCGGCGCGGCTGCCGAAGGCCGCGGCGACGAAGAACGGTAAGCGGGTGGCGTGCGTGGGCGCGGGCCCGGCGTCGCTCACGGTGGCGAACGACCTGCTGCCGTTGGGCTACGAGGTCACGATCTTCGAGAAGCTCGGCCGGCCGGGCGGGCTAATGCGCACGAACATCCCGTCGTTCCGGCTGCCAGAGGAGGTATTGGACGAGGAGATCGACGCGATCCTGGGGATGGGGGTGGACATCCGCTACGACACGCCGGTCGAGAGCATGCGCTGGTTGTTGGCGCAGGGGTACGACGCGGTGTTCGTCGGCAGCGGTGCGCCGAAGGGGAAGGATCTGGAGCTACCGGGGCGGCGGGAGACGGACCGGATCCACATCGGGATCGAGTGGTTGGAGTCGGTGCACTTCGGGCACATCGACGCGATCGAGCCGAGGGTGCTGATCATCGGCGTGGGCAACACGGCGATGGACTGCTGCCGGACGGCGAAGCGGCTGGGCGGCCGGGACGTGAAGGTGATGGCGCGCAGGGGGCGGCAGCACTTCAAGGCGTCGCCGTGGGAGCTGGAGGACGCGGAGGAGGAAGGCGTCCAGATCGTGGAGAACCACGTCCCGAAGCGGTTCCTCGTGGAGGGTGGGAAGCTGGTCGGGATGGAGTTCGACCGGGTGCAGTGGGTGGAGGGCGCGGGTG
>JADGGV010000107.1 GCA_019689775.1 Gemmatimonadota bacterium | reverse complement strand
GGGGGGGGCGCCGGGTGGGGTTGCTCGGCGGCGCGCAGCGCGCGGCGCAGCGCGGCGAGCTGCGCGCGCATCCGGGACCGGCCCGCCTCACCGATGTCCTCCCCGCCGAACCTCGCCCGGACATAGGTCGACACCAGCTCGCGCGCATCGGCGGCGCCGGGCGCGCCGGCGCGCTCGAGCGCCTCGGCGAAGGCGAGCGGCGGCACCGAGTCGGGGGCCTGGAAGCCCGCGCGCGCGTACGCCCGCCGCAGCCCGCGGTAGATGCGCGCCTCGGCGGAGAGCGGCGCGGTGGGTGCGCGGCGCCGCGCGGTGGCCGCGGCGGCGGCGGCCGCGGCCACAAGCCCGAGCAGCAGCGCGGGGCGTGATGGGAGCCAGCGCCGCGCGCTCGGGCCACGGGCGGGCGGCCGCGAGAACAGGCGCGCGGTCCGCTGGAGGAGGCCGAGCTGCGTGCCGAGGTCGTAATCGAGCACCCACTTCCCCCACCGGTGCTCGAGCGCGTCGACGGCCAGGCGGAGCGGCGCGAGCCATGTGGCCGCGGCGGGGCCGCCGACCGCCGCCGCGGCCGCGGGCGTCGGGTCGAACGGCACCCAGCCGAACCCTGGGAACCAGACCTCGACCCACGAGTGCGCGTGGTTCTGCGTGACCACGAGGTAGTGGCCGAGCTCGTTCCACTCCCCGCCCAGGAACCCGTCGACGTTCCGGGCCGGGATGCCGATCGACCGCAGCAGCACGACCATTGCCGTCGAGAAGTAGGCGCAGTGCCCCGCGCGCCGCTCGAAGAGGAAGTACTCGACCGAGGTCTGGTCGGCACGCGCCGGGAGGTCGAGCGTGTAACGGAACTCGCGGCGAAACCAGTCCTGCACCGCCACGACGCGGTCGTAGCGCGTCGCGGCGCCGGCGGTGAGGGAGTCGGCCAGTCGCCCGACGCGCGGCGAGAGGCGCGGAAGCTGGAGGTAGAACGAGTCCGCCGGCGACGGCTCGTCGGGGGCGCGGCGCAACGCGTCCGGCGTCGGGGTCCGCGCGAGCGAGGTCGCGACGTAGACCGGCGGGGCGCCGCCCGCGTACACCAGGTCGCCGGAATCGTCGAGGCCGATGCGGATGCGAGAGCGCGGCGTCACGTCCACGAGCGGATGCAGCGCGAAGAGGACCGGCACGTCGAGCGGCTTTGCGTAGACGAGCTGCCGCAGCATCGGCCCGCCCCAGCGCCGCTGGTAGCCGCGCGTCGGGCCGAGCGCCGGCGGGATCCCCACGGTCCGCGTCCAGCGCTCGCCGTCGAAGTGGTCGAACGACCGCCCCTTCCAGTGCAGGTCCTGGAGGTCGGCGGGGCGCCCGTCGGGGAACTCCACGCGCAGGACGACCTCGGGGTTCTCGCTCAGCCGCGAGCCGAACGCCGTCAGGGCGACGTCGTCGCTGAAGCCGATGACGTCGGCGGCCGGCGACCGCCGCGGGATCCAGCCGCCGGAGACGCGCGGGAAGCACAGGAAGAGCAGGACGCCGCCGAGGACCGAGCAGCCCGACAACAGCACGACGCGCCCGAGGAAGCGGGGCGGGATCGGCACGTCCCGCAGCGCCCGCTCGTCCGCCTCGCGCCGCAGGTTGCCGATGAACAACGACAGCGTCCCCATCGCGATGAACGCCAGGAACGCGGCGGCGAACGCCACGCCCGGCCGATAGGCGCTCGCCGCCAGGATCAGCGCCAAGCACAGCCCATAGACGCGGCCACTCGTCCGGCTGCCGCCGGCGCGGATCCCCTCGATCCCGAGCAGCGCGAGGAGGAGGTCCGCCATCGCGTAGACGACGTCGTCGTTCTGGAAGAGCGCGTGGTACGCGGCGCGGGACACGAGTAGGACGGCGACGGTCACGCCGATGCGCTCGAGGTGGCCGCTCCACTCGGGCGGCACGCGCCAGAAGAGGCCGACGACCAGGAGCAGCGCGGCCGGCGCGAGCGCCGGCGACGCCAGCCCCGTCGCACTGCCGTAGGCGGCGACGACCGCGAGCGCCGTGAGCCCGAGGGCCCGCTGCTGCGCCTCGACGAGCGTCATGCGCGTTGCGCCACCACGATGCGGTCGCCGTAGTCGCCCGTCGCGCCCCCGGCGGTGACCAGGACGCACGCCGCGGGTTCCGCCGGACGCGGCACGCCGGGCGCCCGCGGCCGGAACTCCGCCCGCGCGAGCGCGTCCAGCACCAGCTCGAGGTGGCCGGGACCGGCGCCGAGCGGCACGACCTCGTCCGGCGTGGCCAGGCCGAAGCGCTCGCCCCGCCGGACCGCGCCGCTCGCGAGCGCCGCGGCGATCTCCACGGCCTCCTCCGCCGCCTCGCCGGCCGGCGCCGCCAGGTCGAGGCAGATCCAGAGCGTCTCGGCGTCCTCCCGGTCGTACTCCCGGATCACGGGCTCGCGCAGCCGCGCGGCCGTGCGCCAGTGCACGTCGCGCGGGTCGTCCCCCGGGCGGTACGGCCGCAGCCCACGATAGTCCCCGCGCCCACCCGCGAGCGACGCCGGCCGCGGCCCCAGCCGCCGGGCCTGCTCCCCCGACCGGCGCGGCTCGTGCACCCGCCGGTCCGTGCGCGGCCAGACGACGGCGACCGCCGGAAGCTCCACGTCCCGCGCCTTGCGGAAGAAGCCGAACGGGTAGCTCGTGCTCAACGTCACGGTGCCGAGCGTGTAGACGCCGCGCCGGGGAAAGATCACCTCACCGCGCGCCTCGACCACCTCGCCGGGAGGGGCCAGCGGCACGAACGCCTGCGCCGGGACCGCCCGCTCGCTCAGCTCCAGCAGGAAGCTCGGCCAACGACGACTGCGGTTCTCGACCGTGTAGACGAGCCGCGCCGGCTGCCCCGCGGTCAGCGCCCGCGGGATCCGGCGCCGGACCACGATCTGTCCCACGGCCTGCTCCGAGAGCCAGCCGCTCAACACGACCAGCCCGAGCAGGCCGCCGAGCAGGAGGTAGAGGAGGTTGTTGCCGGTGTTCAGCCCGCCGAGTCCGACGGCGAGGATCGCGCCGGCGAGCCAGCGGCCGCCGCGTAGGAAGGACAACCGGCGAGGCGACCGAAAGCGGCGGCGCAGGCGGGCGCGGAGGCCCGCCGGGCGCGCCGTCGCCGCGGGAGGGCGCCCCGCCGCGACGGACCGGGGTGGATCGAGCCGGGCCGCGCCCATCGGTCGGTCCCGCCTCAGAGCGGGATCGGCGTCGCGTCCGCGATCTCCTCGAGGAGCGCGGCGCCGACCTCGTGCGCCTCGGCGCTCCCGGCGGCCGCCCCGCCGGCCAGGATGCGGTGGGCGAGGCACGGCACGACGAGGCGACGCACGTCGTCGGGCGTGAGGAACGACCGGCCGTCGACGAGCGCGTAGGCGCGGGCCGCGCGGAAGAGCGCGATCGCGGCGCGCGGCGATGCGCCGAGCCGGATGCGCGCGTCCGTGCGCGTCGCCCGCACGATCCGCATCAGGTAGTCGACGACGGCGGGATCGGCGCGCACCTCGTCGACGCGCTCCTGGAGCGCGAGCACCTCAGCGAGCCCGAGGACCGGCTCGATCGCATCCGCGGGATCCGCCGCGGACGCCGACTCGAGCAGGATCCGGCGCTCGGAGTGCTCGTCCGGATAGCCGATCGCGAGCCGCATCAGGAAGCGGTCGAGCTGGCTCTCCGGGAGCGGGTAGGTGCCGTGGTGCTCGAGAGGGTTCTGCGTGGCCAGGACGAGGAACGGGCGCGGCAGATCGTACGTGCGGTCGTCGATCGTGACGCGCCCCTCCTGCATCGCCTCCAGCAGTCCGCTCTGCGTGCGCGGCGGCGCGCGGTTGATCTCGTCCGCCACGACGACGTTGGCGAAGAGCGGACCGGGCCGCACCACGAACGACGACGTGCCCGGGTCGTAGACGGCGACGCCGAGCACGTCGGAGGGGAGCAGATCGCTCGTGAACTGGATGCGTCGGAAGGCGAGCCCGAGGGCGCGGGCGAGCGAGCGCGCCAGCGTCGTCTTGCCCACGCCCGGAATGTCCTCGAACAAGATGTGTCCGCGGGCCAGCAGCGCGGCCGTCGCCAACCGAACCACCTCGCGTTTGCCGTGGAAGACGGTCTCCACGGCCTGCACCACGCCCTGAAGCAGGCGTTCGCTGGTCGGGATCGATCGCAGCGGCGTCGCGGACATGCGCCGGCTATCCTTCCTTCTCCTCGTATTCCGATTTCAGGCGGGCCACCACGGCGGGATCCGCGAGCGTCGTGGTATCGCCGAGCGCGCGCCCCTCCGCGATGTCGCGCAGCAGCCGGCGCATGATCTTTCCCGAACGGGTCTTCGGGAGGTCCGCCGCGAACAGGATGTCGTCCGGGCGGGCGATCGCGCCGATCTTCTCCGCGACGTGCTGCCGCAGTTCTTTGCGAAGAGTATCGGTGGGTTCCACGCCCTCCTTCACCGTCACGAACGCGGCGATCGCCTGCCCCTTCAACTCGTCGGCACGCCCGACCACCGCCGCCTCCGCCACCGCCGGATGGTCGACCAGCGCGCTCTCGACCTCCATCGTGCCGATCCGGTGCCCCGCCACGTTCAGCACGTCGTCGACCCGCCCCAGGAGCCAGAAGTCGCCGTCGTCGTCGATCTTCGCGCCGTCGCCCGGGAAGTAGATGTCAGGCCACTTCGACCAGTACGTCTGGCGATAGCGCTCGTCGTCGCCCCAGATCGTACGGAGCATGGACGGCCAGGGCGCGGGAATGGCCAAAAAGCCCGAGCGGACCTTCTGGCCCTCGTTGTTCAGCACCTCGGCCTGGATCCCGGGGAACGGGATCGTCGCACTCCCCGGCTTCGTCGGCACCACGCCCGGCAGCGGCGTGATCATGATCGCCCCCGTCTCCGTCTGCCACCACGTGTCCACGATCGGGCAGCGACCGTGGCCGATGTGCTCGTGGTACCACACCCACGCCTCCGGGTTGATCGGCTCGCCCACGCTCCCCAGCAGCCGCAGCGTCGAGAGATCGAACCGCGCCGGCCAGTCCGTGCCCCAACGCATGAACGCCCGGATCGCCGTCGGCGCCGTGTAGAAGATCGTCACACCGTACTTCTCGATCAGGCGCCAGAACCGGCCGCGGTCCGGCCAGTCCGGCGCGCCCTCGTACATCAGCACCGACGCGCCGCACGACAACGGCCCGTAGACGATGTAGCTGTGCCCCGTCACCCAGCCGACGTCCGCCGTGCACCAGTACAGGTCCTCCTCGTGCAGGTCGAACACCCACTTCGTCGTGGCGTGCACCTGCGTCATGTAGCCGCCCGTCGTGTGCACGATCCCCTTCGGCCGCCCCGTCGTCCCCGACGTGTAGAGGATGTAGAGCAGATCCTCCGCGTCCATCGCCTCCGCCGGGCATTGCGCCGACGCCTCGGCCATCAGGTCGTGGTACCAGTGGTCCCGGCCTTCCATCATCCGCACCGGCACATCCAGCCCGCCGCCGCGCTTGACCACCACCACGTGCCGGATCGTCGGCGTCTCCCGCAGCGCCACGTCCGCGGCCTCCTTCAGCGCCACCGGCCGACCCCGCCGAAACCCACCGTCGGCCGTCACCAGCACCCGCGCCTCGGCATCCAGGATCCGGTCGCGCAGGCTCTCCGCCGAAAAGCCGCCGAAGACGACCGAGTGCACCGCGCCGATCCGCGCGCACGCCAGCATCGCGATCGCCGCCTCCGGGATCATCGGCAGGTAGATCGCCACCCGATCCCCCCGCCTCACCCCCAGCGACTTCAGCACGTTCGCGAAGCGCGACACCTCCCGGTGCAGGTCCCAGTACGTGTAGACCCGCTCGTCCCCCGGCTCGCCCTCCCAGATCAGCGCCGCCTTGTTCCGCCGCGGTCCCTTCAGGTGCCGGTCGAGACAGTTGTACGCCGCGTTCAGCTTCCCGCCCACGAACCACTTCGCGTGCGGCGGCCGCCACTCCAGCACCTGGCTCCACGGCTCGAACCACTCCAGCTCCCGCGCCCACTCCGCCCAATACGCCTCCGGGTCCCGCCGCGCGCGCTCGTAGACCCCGGTGTCCGTGACGTGCGCCCGCGCCCGAAACTCCTCCGTCGGGGGAAAGACGCGGTGCTCCAGTAGCAGCGCTTCGATGGCCTGTTCGGGTGCCGCCATGACTCCTCCGCAGCGTAGGGTTGAGGTTCCCATGATACCGCCCGCGCCGGCCGAGCGGCAACGCGCCGCCTCGTCATCACACCCCTACCTCGCGCGCCACTTGCCTGCCGGCTCGCCCGCCATTACGTTGTTGGGTCTATTTCGGATAGGGCCGCGCGCCGTCCGCAACACCCCGTCCGGGCCCCCATGCTCACCCGCCCCGTGTGCGACGCCGGCGGTCCTGCATGATGCCGATGGAGGCGATGTCCATGGCCAAGAAGCTCACCAAGAAGCAGATCGAGCATCTGCAGCAGCGCTTGCTCCGCGAACGCGAGCGGGCGCTCCGATCCCTTGGGCAGTTCGACGAGCTGGCCAAGATCTCGGCCGAGCAGGCCGATTCCGACCTGTACTCGTACTCGGACCACATCGCCGACCTGGGCACCGACGCGATGGAGCGCGAGAAGATGCTCCTCTTCGCCAGCAAGGAGGGGCGCTACCTCTACCGCGTCGAGGAGGCGCTGCGCCGGCTCTACAAGGAGCCGGAGACCTTCGGGCTGTGCCACAACTGCCGCCAGCTCATCGACTTCGAGCGGCTGGACGTGATGCCCCACGCCCGCTACTGCCTGAACTGCAAGCTGAAGGAGGAGGCGGACGCCGCCTGAGGCGCCCCACTCCCGCCCTCCGGACGCCCCGGCACCTCACGGTTCCGGGGCGTCCTCGTTTCCGCCAGCCGCGCGCCGCATGAGCGCCGGCAGCTCGCGCACGAACGCCGAGCGGGCGACGACCCGGTCGGCGCCCGCCGCGCGTGCATCCGCGATCGCATCCGTGCGCACGTGCGACACGAACGCGACCAGGGGCACCGAGGCCGTCGCCGCCTCGCCCTTCAGCCGCCGGATCGCGCCGGCGACGTCGCCGCGCGCGTCCAGGTCCACCAGGACCAGCCGCGGCGGCGCAGCGACGGCACGCGCGACCAGGTCGTCCGGGCGGTTGACCGTCGTGGCGGCGACGCCGGCCGCCTGCGCGGCGCCGCGGATGCGGGCGGCGAAGAGGAGGTCGGCGGCGAGCGCGAGCACGGGGGCTGGGGCGTCCATGGCTCGGGGAGCGGGTTGGTCGGCGTGCAAGTCTGTGCAGCGGCGAGGGATGCGTCGCTTCAGCAATCGAGAATTACTATTGACACCCTTCGTGGCGCCCGTCTATGTTACCGGTTGTTTCCCGGAATGGCGAGACGTTCACACGAGGAGGGCGACGCGAGATGGTCGGCGTGAACGACTCCGGCGGGAGCGGGCCAAGCGACGCGGCCGACCTGGATGCGCGGCTGCGGACGGCGCTCGAGTCGAACGGGCAGCGGTTCACGGCGCAGCGTGCGGCGGTGTACCGGTATCTGCGCAGCACGGACCGGCACCCGACGGCGGACGACGTATTCACGGCGGTGCGGAGCGAGATTCCGGACATCTCGCTGGCCACGGTGTACAAGTCGCTGGAGACGCTGGTCGGCTGCGACCTCGCGGTCAAGCTCACGTATGGGGACGGCTCGGCGCGCTACGACGGGCGGACGGATCCGCATCCGCACGCGCGCTGTCTGGTGTGCGGGGCCGTGCTGGACGTACCGGGGCGGCTGGATTCGACGGCGCTGGCGCGGCTCGGTCCGGTGCCGGGCTTCGCCGTGCAGGGCTACCGGCTCGAGCTGGTCGGCCACTGTAGCGACTGCGCGGCGTAGGGGGTGTGGCGCGCGGGCGGCGTCGCGCCGCCCGGCGGTCGCCGCCGTGGGCCCTCACTTCAAGCCGTACTTGGCGGTGTCGCTCGCGCGGGGGAAGCGGATCGTGACGGTCGTCCCCTGGGGGTTGGAGGTCCGCTCGACGCTGCCGCCGAGCTCGCCCTGGACCAGTGCCGAGACGATGCTCGAGCCGCTCCCCAGCACCTCGGCGCCATCGCCGATCTCCGGCATCCCCACCCCATTGTCCGCCACCAGGATGCGAATCTCGCGCGGGTCGTGGGAGAGGCGGATCTCGATGCGGCCGCCGCGCTCGTCCGGGAAGGCGTGGCGCAGCGCGTTGGTGATCAGCTCGTTGAGCGTCAGCGCGACGGCGAAGCCCTGCTGCTCATCGATGAGCAAGGGTTCGCCGGCGATGTCGAGCTCGATGCGGCGGGCGGGGTCGAGGGCGTTGCGGAGGCGTTGCGCGAGCTTCTCGATGATCTCACGGAGCGGGACGCCGTCGTAGTTCTGGCGCTTGAGCGCCTCGTAGACGAGGAGGAACGCGCGCAGCCGGTTCTCGAGGCTGGAGAGCGCCTCGGCGGTCGGTCGGGCGGGGCGCCGGTTCCGCTCCATGCCGAGCAGCCCCATGATCACGGACAGATTGTTGCGCACGCGGTGGTCGAGCTCGCGCAGCAGCGCGGCACGCTCCTCGGCATCCTTGCGGGCGCGCTCGTAGAGCTCGTAGTTCTGCCGCGCCATCTCGGAGAGCTTGCGGTTGGCCTCCTGGATGGCGCGCTCGGCGCGGTGGGCGCGCAGGCGCGACTCGATGCGCGCCGTCAGCTCCGCGACGTGGAACGGCTTGGCGACGTAGTCGTCGGCCCCGGCCGCGAAGGTGCGGACGACGTCGTCGGGCGAGGTGCGGGCGGTCACCATGATGACCGGGAAGAGCGGATCGGCCCCGGCCTTGATCTCCCGGCAGATGGACCAGCCGTCGCGCCCCGGGAGCATGGCGTCGAGCAGGAGGAGGTCGACCTCGGGGAGGAAGGCGAAGGCCTCCTCGCCCCGTGCGACCGCGACGACCTCGAAGCCGTGCGCGTGCAGGAGGTCGGTGAACATCTGCCGCGCGAGCGGTTCGTCGTCGACGACGAGGATGCGCGGCGGCCGTGGGGCGGACGCATCGGCGGACGGCGCCACGCCCGTGGAGCTGCTGCTCGCCGGGCCCGTACCCTTCCCCTCCCGCGCCCCCGGCTTCGGGTCGGTCACCTCGATCACCCGTTACTCCTTCTGGAGCAGCGGTGCAGCCAGGAGGATCTTGCGGGCGAGCTCGACCATGGGCGTGTTCTTGTCCTGGCTGGTCTTCTGAAGGAAGCGGTACGCCTCGCGCTCCGAGAGCCCGCGGGTGTCCATCAGCAGTCCCTTCGCGCGCTCGATGATCTTGCGCTCCTCGAGCTTGACCTCGAGCTGGTCGCGCTGGCGGCGGGCGTCGATCCATTCGTCGAAGCGCGCGCGCGCGACGGCGATGGCGGGCGCGAGGTCGTCGGGGTCGACGGGTTTGACCAGGTAGTGGAAGATCGGCGCCCGGGTGGCCTCCTCGACGGTGCGCGAGTCGCTGTAGGCCGAGAGGATGATGATCGGGATGGGGCGGTCCGCGGTGATCTCGGCGGCGGCCTCGGGCCCGGTCATGGTCGGCATGCGGATGTCGAGGAAGGCCAGGTCGGGGCGCACCTCGCGAGCGAGCTGGACGGCCTCCCTCCCGTTCGTTGCCGTGGCGACGACGGTGTGTCCAAGCGTCTCGAGCTGGCTCGTGAGCGCAAGGTTGTGCAGCGCCTCGTCGTCGGCGATCAGCACGCGAAGGGACTCGGCCATGGGGAACTCCTTGTGTTCGAGAGGCTCTGGGGTCGAGCCGGGGATCGGGATCGAGCCCGGACGTAACCGTCGCCAATGAAAAACGGCGCGCACACCCCGCGGCGGGGTGAGGCGCGCCGTGACCTCTTTCGGTCGGACCGGGTCTGGCCGACGCACCAAGTTGGCGGGGGCGCGACGCGGGCGCAAGGGGGT
>JADGGV010000106.1 GCA_019689775.1 Gemmatimonadota bacterium | reverse complement strand
AGCCGGTGCGGCGCGAGCCGGCGGCGCCGGCGGCCGGGGGCGGGCGGGCGAAGGCGCGCGAGGAACAGTGGGCCGCCGAGCGGCTGCTGCTCACGCTGCTGCTGGCCGACCCGAGCCGCGTCGAGCCGGCCGCGAACGCCGTGCGCGCGGAGGAGTTCCGGGACCCGCTGCACCGGCAGCTCTTCGAGCTGCTGGTGCGGAACGGCGTTCCGGCCGACGACGAGGACGTGGCCGGGCTGTCCCCGGCGGCGCGGGCGCGGCTGGTCGAGCTGCGGCGGGAGCGGCCCGCGGTGACGGATGGCGACCAGGTGTTCGCCGACGTGGTCGCGAGTCTGCGGATCCCGGGGATCCTGAACCGCATCAGCGAGGTCGAGCGGCTGCTGAAGACGTCGCCGGAGAGCCGGCACGAGGAGCTGGCGCGGGAGCGGCTGCGGCTCCAGCGCGAGCTGGAGGCGCTGCGGTCGGCGTCGGCGACGCTCGGTCACAAGGCGAGCTCGTGGGGTCGGAAGTACCGGGAGCGGGATGTCGGACCTTGAACGCAGATGAGCTGATGCAGGAAGTCCACAGGGCGTTGCTGGAGCTTCAGGAGATCGACGAGGAGATCGACCGCGCGGAGGCGGCGCTGGCGGCGTTCTCCCCGCGGCTGGCCGAGCTGGAGGCGCCGGTCACCGGGCTGGACCGGGAGGCCGCGGCGCTGCGCGAGCAGGTGGCGACCATGCGGCAGGAGGCGCGGCGGCTGGAGCGGGCGGCGGAGCAGAAGCGAGAGCGTCTGCGCCAGTACGAGGAGCGGCTCCAGCGGGCGCGCAACGCGCGCGAGGAGGCGGCGGCGCGGACGGAGGTCGATCTCGTGCGGCGAGCCGTGGACGCGGACGAGCAGGAGGCGCTCCAGCTCCTGGATCAGATCAAGCGCAGCGAGCTGAAGCTGGACGAGCTGGAGAAGCAGCTCCAGAAGGCGCGGGCCGAGGTGGAGCCGAAGCGTCAGGCGCTCCTGGCCGAGCGCGACGACGCGGAGCTGACCCTCGGCGCGCTGCGCGAGCGGCGCCACAACCAGGAGGTCCGGCTCGATCCCGAGGCGGCGCGGCTCTACGAGCGGGCCCGCTCGGGGAAGCGGCGCCGCGTGCTGGCGGCGCTGACGCCGGACGGCGCCTGCGGCGTCTGCTTCAACGTCCTGCCGATCCAGCAGCAGGTCGAGGTCCGCACCGGCCGCACCCTGTTCCGCTGCGAGGCGTGCGGCACGATCCTCTACCCGTCGGAATAGCCGGCCCGTGGCGTCCGGCTCCCCCGTCCTGACGCCGCCGCGGCGGCGGTGGATCCAGCGCGCGGCGGTGGGCGACGACGCGGCGGTCGCCGAGCTGGCCGGCGAGCTGCGGCTCCCCGAGCCGGTCTGCCGACTCCTCGTCCAGCGCGGGCACACGGATGCCGAGGCCGCCAAGCACTTCCTCCGCCCGAAGCTCGAGCACCTCCACGACCCCTTCCTCCTCGCCGGGATGGACGCGGCGGTCGAGCGCGTCGAGCGCGCGATCGACCGTGGCGAGACGATCCTCGTCCACGGCGACTACGACGTCGACGGCGTGTGCGCCGCCGCGCTCTACACGCGCGTGCTGCGCCGGCTCGGCGGGCGGGCCGAGGCGTTCGTGCCGCATCGGCTCACGGACGGCTACGATCTGTCGCGCGCCGGGATCCGCCGGGCGGTCGAGCTGGGCGCGTCGCTGATCCTGACGGCGGACTGCGGCATCGTCGCGCATGCGGCGGTGGCGGAGGCGGCGGCGGCGGGGATCGACGTCGTCGTCACGGACCATCACACGCCGGGCGCGACGCTCCCGGCCGCGGTCGCGGTGGTGAACCCGAGCCGCGCGGATTGCGGCTACCCGGAGGCGACGCTGTGCGGCGCCGGCGTCGCCTTCAAGCTGTGCCAGGCGCTCGCGGCGCGGCGCCGGGTGCCGATGGAGGAGCTCTGGTACGAGCTGGACCTGGTCGCCATCGCCACGATCGCTGACCTGGTCCCGCTCACGGGGGAGAATCGGACGCTGGCGCGCATCGGGCTGAAGGTCCTGCGGGCGACGCAGAAGCCGGGGCTGCGCGCGCTGCTGCGGACGGCGGGGCTGGACGGGTACGAGGAGCTGACGGCGGGGCACGTCAGCCATGTGCTCGGGCCGCGGATCAACGCGGCGGGGCGGCTCGGCGAGGCGTTCGACGGGGTACGCCTGCTGCTGGCGGCGAGCGAGGCGGAGGCCGAGCCGCTGGCGCGGGGGATGGAGGCGGCGAACCGGGAGCGCCAGGCGGTGGACCAGCGCACGCTGGACGAGGCGCTGGAGATGCTGGAGGCGGACTACGATGCGGAGCGCGACTACGCGGTCGTGCTCGCGCGGGAGGGGTGGCACCCGGGCGTGATCGGCATCGTCGCCTCGCGCGTGGTCGAGCGGATCCACCGGCCGACGGTGCTGATCGCGCAGGGCGCGGGGCACGCGCGGGGGAGCGCCCGCTCGATCCGCGGCTTCCACCTCTACGACGCGCTCCGGGCGTGCGCCGAGCACCTCGAGCGCTTCGGCGGGCACCGCTACGCCGCGGGGCTGGACATCGATCCGGCGCGGATCCCGGCGTTTCGCCGGGCGTTGAACGAGCGGGCGCGGGCGGTGCTGACGGCGGCGGACCTGATCCCCGAGGTCGCGATCGACCTGGAGCTGCGACTCGCGGATGCGACGCACGAGCTGCACCGCTTCCTGCGTTATCTCGGTCCGTTCGGCACGGGGAATCCGGCGCCGGTGTTCGCGGCGCGCGCTGTCGGGCTCGCGGGCCGGCCGCGCGTGGTGGGGAAGGACCACCTCAAGCTCCGGCTGGTCCAGGACGGCGCCGAGTTGGAGGCGATCGGCTTCCGGATGGCGGACCGGCTCGCGGCGCTGGATGCGGCGCGCGCGCTCGACGTGGCGTTCCAGCTCCAGGAGAACCACTGGAACGGACGGGTCGAGCTTCAGGCCCGGCTCGTGGACGTGCGGCCGGCGGAATGAGGATCGTCGCCGGCCGGTGGCGGGGCCATCCGATCCAGGCGCCGCCCGGGCGCGCGACGCGCCCGACGACCGACCGCGTGCGGGAGGCGTGGATGAGCGCCATGCAGCCGTACTTGCCGGGCGCGCGGGTGCTGGACCTGTTCGCGGGCTCGGGCGCGCTCGGCCTGGAGGCGCTCTCCCGCGGGGCGGCCTCGGCGACGTTCGTCGAGCGGGCGGGCGGCGCGCTGCGGGCGCTCCGCGCCAACATCGCCCGGCTCGGCGCGGAGGACGTCGAGGTCGTGCGGGGCCACGCGCTGGCGTACGCGCGCGCGCTCGGTCCGCGGGCGTTCGACCTGGCGCTGGCCGACCCGCCCTACGACGAGCCGTACGCGGCCGAGCTGGTCGAGCTGTTCGCGCGGACGCCCTTCGCCCGCTGGCTCTGGATCGAGCACCGCACGAAGGATGCGCTGCCCGAGCTGCCCGGCGCCCGAACGCGGCGCTACGGCGACACCGCACTCACCTCCATCCCGGCTCCCGAATGAGCGAAAACCGCCGCCGCGTCGCGATCTACCCGGGGTCGTTCGACCCGATCACGCGCGGCCACGAGGACATCGTCCGCAGGGCGCTGACGTTCGCCGACCAGGTGATCGTGGCCGTGGCCCACACGGCGACGCAGCGAAAGCAGGGGCTCTTCTCGGTGGCGGAGCGGGTCGAGATGATCCGCGAGACGTTCGCCGACGAGCCGCGCGTCGAGGTCGCGGAATTCACGGGGCTGCTCGTCGAGTTCGCGAAGGAACGCGACGCGCACCTGATCGTCCGCGGGCTGCGCGCCGTCTCGGACTTCGAGTACGAGTTCCAGATGGCGCTGATGAACCACAAGCTGTGGGAGCCGATCGAGACGGTCTTCCTCGTGCCGGACGTGCAGTACTCGTTCCTCTCGGCGTCGCTCGTGCGCGAGATCGCCGCGCTCGGCGGCGACGTCGGCGACTTCGTGGCGCCCGCCGTGCGCGAGCGCCTGTACCGGAAGACCCGGTCGTGAGCTTCATCGACGGGCTGCGGGAGCGGGCGCGGCAGCGCCGGCGGCGGGTGGTGCTCCCCGAGGCGACGGACGAGCGCGTCGTGGAAGCGGCGGCCGTGCTCCAGCGCCTGGAGCTGGCCGACCCGATCCTCCTCGCGCCGGTCGACAAGACGCGCGCGGCGCTCGATGCCGCGGGCGGCCGGGGCGCCGACGCGACGGTGCTCGACCCGTTCCACGACCCGCGACGCGACTCGCTGGCGCGCACGCTCTTCGAGCGCCGCCGCGACCGCGGGATGACGGAGGCGGACGCCGCGGAGCGGATCCAGGACCCGCTCGTCTTCGGCGCGATGCTCGTGGCGACGGGGGCGGCCGACGCCGGCGTCGCCGGGGCGGTCCGCACCACGGCGGACGTGATCCGCGCCGGCGTCCGCTGCCTGGGGCTGGCGGCCGGGATCCGCACGATCTCGTCCGCATTCTACATGGTCGTGCGCCCGTTTCGCGGCGAGGGCGCGGAGGTCCTGACGTTCACGGACGCCGGCGTGGTGCCGGACCCGACCGCGGAGCAACTCGCCGACATCGCGCTCGTCGCCGCCGAGGCGCGCCGCCACGTCGTGGGCGACGAGCCGCGCGTGGCGTTCCTCTCCTACTCGACGAAGGGGAGCGCGGAGGGTGCGAGCGTCCACAAGATGCGCGAGGCGCTCTCGCTGTTCCGGCAGAAGGCGCCGGACACCGTCGCGGACGGCGAGCTTCAGGCCGATGCCGCGCTGATCGCGTCCGTCGCGCAGCGCAAGGCGCCGGGCTCGCCGGTCGGCGGGCGCGCCAACATCCTGGTCTTCCCGGACCTGGACGCCGGCAACATCGCCTACAAGCTGGTGCAGCGACTCGCGGGCGCCGAGGCGATCGGCCCGATCCTCCAGGGGTTGGCGCACCCGTGGAACGACCTGTCGCGAGGCGCCACGGTGGACGATATCGTGAACGTGGCGTGCGTTGCGGCGCTCGCGGCGCCGTAGCCGGAGCGGCGCGGCCGCGCGAGCGCCGCGGACGGAGCCGCCCGGGCGCGCGTTTTGCGCTCTCCGGCGCGGAATCGCGACGCACACACAACGTGATCGGGGGTACGCCATGGGCTTCGACGTGACGCAGCAGGGCGACGTGACGGTGATCAACGTCGAGGGGCAGCTCATCGTCGGGAACCGGCAGGAGCTGAAGCAGAAGGTGCTGGAGGAGCTGGAGAACGGGGCGCGGAAGTTCCTGATCGACTTCGCGAACACGGGCTACATCGACTCGTCGGGGCTGGGCGTGCTGGTGAGCCTCTCGAAGAAGATCCGGGAGCAGGACGGGGAGCTGCGGCTGGCGAACCTGAACGACGACCTGCGCACGCTGTTCGAGCTGACGAAGCTGGATACGCTCTTCCACATCTCGGACGGCCGCGACGAGGCGCTTGCCTCGTTCTGAGGCTATCGGCGGGCGCGAGGGGGGCGTATCATCCCCGGGTCACGCAGGCGCGAACCGGCCCGCAACGGGATGCCGTCAGACTACACGCTAGAGCTGCCCAACGACCTGCGGGCGATCGAGGCCGCCGTCAGCTACCTGGTCGAACGGAGCATCGACGCCGGGTTCGACGCGGATCGCCTGCGGCTGAACTTCCGCGTGAGCCTTGCGGAGGCGCTGGCGAACGCCATGCTGTACGGCAACCGGCGCGATCCGGCGAAGCGCGTGCGCGTCGAGGCGCACCTGTCGCGGGAGGAGATCGTCGTGCGCGTGACGGACCAGGGGCGCGGCTTCGACCCGAGCGCGGTGCCGGATCCGACGCTCCCGGCCAACCTCTCCCGCCCGGGCGGACGGGGCATCTTCCTGATCCGCAACCTGATGGACGTCGTCGAATTCAACCCGCAGGGCAACTCGATCACGATGGTGCTGCGGCGCCGGCGGACGGGCCGCGAGCGGCGGACCGGGGGGCGATGAGGACCACGGCGGCGGCCGTGCGTCTTCCCGGCGGCGTGACGTCGCTGCTGTCGGCGTTCGCGGCGCTGCACCCGGAGGCGGGGCTGCGGGCGTGGGTCCGGCGCGACGGCGTGTGCAGCCCGGTCTTTCCCGAGGGCGTGGCGGACGACGCGGCGCCCGGGCCGGCGCGGCACACCCTGCGGCTAGGGGACGGCGCCGAGCTGGCGCTCGAGGCGACCGGCCGCGTGGAGGAGGCGGCCGTCGACTTCCTCGCGGAGGCGATCGGCCGCGTGCTGGCACAGGAGGAGGAGGCGCGCTCGGCGGCGCGGGAGCTGTCGGAGAAGTACGAGGAGATCAACCTCCTCTACTCGATCAGCGAGATCCTCGGCTCGGTGCTGACGCTGGAGGCGGCGGCGGGGCGGATCCTGTCGGAGGTGGCGGACGTGCTCGGCGCGCGGCGGGCCACGCTGTGGGTCTACGAGCCGAGCGCGCAGTGCCTGGTGCCGGCTGCGGCCGTGGGCGACACGGTGCCGCGCACGCGCATCTCGATCCACGACCCCGACTCGGCGACGGCGCTCGTGTTCCGCGAGAACCAACCGCTCAGCCTGGAGCGCGGCGCGGTGCTGCCGCGGGACCGGCACATCGAGCCGCGGCCGCAGGGGCGCGAGCCGTTCCTGTCGGTGCCGGTCAACTACACGCCGCCGGAGGGGAGCACGCGCACGGTCGGCGTGATCACGCTCGTGGGGCGGCGCAGCAACGACCGCTTCACCGCGGGGGACGCGCGGCTCCTGTCGGCGATCGCGAGCCAGGTCGGCTCCGCGCTCGAGACGCAGCGGCTGGTGCAGGAGAGCCTGCGCCAGGAGCGCGTGATGCGCGAGATGGAGCTGGCGCACGACCTCCAGCTCAAGCTGCTCCCGGACACGACGGTCTTCGAGGGCACGGCGGAGGTGGCGGCGCGCTGCGTGCCGGCGGAGTCCGTCGGTGGCGACTTCTACCACCTGTTCCGGCTGGCCGGCGGGCGGCTCGGCGTCATCATCGGCGACGTGTCGAGCCACGGCTTCTCCGCGGCGCTCATCATGGCGCTGACGATGAGCGCGGTCGGCATCTACGGGCCGGAGGCCGGGCCGCCGCGCGAGGCGTTGCGCCGGATCCACGCGGCGCTGGTGAAGGAGCTGGAGACCACGGAGATGTACGTGTCGCTCTTCTACGGCGTGCTCGACCCGGCGGCGGGGCGGCTGACGTACTCGAACGCGGGGCACCCGCACGCGTTCGTGATCCGGCGCGACGGCGAGCCGATCCGGCTGGCGGCGACGAGCCTGCCGCTGGGGATCCTGCCGCTCGACGGCGCGTACGGCGAGGAGTCGGTGGAGTGGCACGGCGGCGAGGACCTGCTCTGCCTGCTCACGGACGGGCTGTGCGACGTGCTGACGCGCGAGGGGCAAGTCGGCGAGAGCGTGGTGGTCGACGAGATCGCGCGGCTGCGGAGCCGCCCGCTCGACGAGATCCTGGACCGCGTGTTCGCGCTCGCGGCGGAGGCCCGCACCGACATCCCGCCCGACGACCGCACCGCGGTCCTCGTCCGGGTCTGACGGCGTGGTCCGGGCCAAGCGCTCGCTCGGCCAGAACTTCCTGGTCGACCCGAACATCCAGCGCAAGATCGTCGACGCCGTGGAGGCCGGGGCCGGGGACGAGGTCCTCGAGATCGGCCCGGGGATGGGCGCGCTCACGCGGCACCTGGCCGGTCGCGTCGGCCGCCTCGTGCTGGTCGAGCTGGACGACCGGCTGGCCGCGGCGCTCGCGCGCACCTACGCGGCGGACCCGAGCGTCGAGGTCGTCCACGCCAGCATCCTGGACGTGGACCCCGCGCGGCTGGCGCACGGCGACGTCGCCCGGCTGAAGGTCGTCGGCAACATCCCCTACAACATCACGACGCCGATCCTGTTCCACCTGCTGGCGCCCGGGCGCCGGCCGGAGCGGCTGGTCATCATGGTGCAGCGCGAGGTGGCGGAGCGGATCCTCGCGCCGCCCGGCGGCAAGGACTACGGCGCGCTCTCCGTCGGCATCCGCGCCGTCGCCGACGTCGAGCGGCTCTTCAACGTCAGCCGCAACGCGTTCCAGCCGCCGCCGGAGGTGATGTCCACGGTGATCCGGATCACGCCGCGTCGCCCGGCGCCGCTCGAGCCCGCCGAGGAGGCGGACCTGCGCACGCTGACGCGGGTGGCGTTCGCGTGGCGGCGCAAGCAACTTCAGAAGATCCTGCGCGCCGCGCCGGAGTACGGCCTGGACGCGGCCGCGGTGCAGGCGCTGGCGCTGGAGACGGGGCTCGACCTGGACGCGCGCCCCGAGACGCTACCGCCGGAGGCGTTCATCCGCCTCGCGCGGGCGCTCCGCGGCCGGGGGCTCCCAGCCCGGGCGGAGTGACGCCGCTCCGACCGTGACGGTTCCGATGGCCGAGACGCGATCGACGATGCACGACGGCTGGCTGAGGCGGCTCGGCCTGGAGCGGCCGGAGCTCCGGGCGTGGGCGCTCTACGACTGGGGGAACTCCGCGTTCGCCACCACCGTGATGGCGGCCGTGCTGCCGATCTACTACGTGCGGGTGGCCGGCGCGAACCTCCCGGCCGCGACCGCGAGCGCGTACTGGGCCTACACCTCCGCGCTCGGGCTGCTCCTCGTCTGCCTCGCCTCGCCCGTGCTCGGCACGATCGCCGACTACCTCGGCGCGACGAAGCGCTTCCTCGCCGCCTTCGCCTTCCTCGGCGCCGCCGCGACCGGCGCGCTCTGGTTCGTCGGCCGCGGCGATTGGCTCCTCGCCTCCATCCTCTTCACGATCGGCAACTTCGGCTTCACCGGCTCGGTCGTCTACTACGACGCGCTCCTCCCGCACATCGCCCGGCCGGACGAGATCGATCGCGTCTCCTCCGCCGGCTGGGCCGTCGGCTACATCGGCGGCGGGCTGCTCCTCGTCGCGAACGCCGTCATGATCGCCAGGCCCGCGCTCTTCGGCCTAGCCGACGCCGGCGTCGCCACGCGCGTCTCCTTCGTCACCGTCGCGGTGTGGTGGGTGCTGTTCACGATCCCGGTGCTGCGCCGCGTGCCGGAGCCGCGCCGCGCGCTCGAGCCCGCCGAGTCGCCCCGCGAGAGCCCGTTCCGCGCCGGGTTCCAGCGCCTCGGCGAGACGCTCGGCGAGATCCGCCGCTACCCCGACCTGCTCCGCTTCCTCGCCGCGTTCTGGCTCTACAGCGACGGCATCGGCACCATCATCCGGATGGCGACGGCGTACGGCACCGAGATCGGCATCGGCCAGAACGCCCTCATCGGCGCGCTCATCCTGACGCAGTTCGTCGGCGTGCCCTTCACGTTCCTGTTCGGCGCGCTCGCCAGCCGGATCGGCCCCCGCAACGGGATCTACGTCGCGCTCGCCGCCTACACGATGATCGCCGTCGCCGGCTACTTCGTCACCACCGCCGCGCACTTCTGGGCGCTCGCCTGCGCCGTCGGCATGGTGCAGGGCGGCGCGCAGGCGCTCAGCCGATCGCTCTACGCCACGATCATCCCCCGGGGCAAGTCCGCCGAGTTCTTCAGCTTCTTCGGCATCTTCGAGAAGTTCTCCGGGATCGCCGGCCCGGCCGTCTTCGGCATCGTCGGACAGCTCACGGGGACGAGCCGCCTCGGCATCGTCGCCGTCGCCCTCTTCTTCGTCGTCGGCTTCGCGATCCTCTCGCGCGTCGACGTCGAGGCCGGACGCCGCGCCGCCCGCGCCGAGGAGACCACGCTCCACCCCCTCGCACCCGCGGACGCATCGACCGCATGAGCGGGGTCGCCGCCGCCGTCCTGCTCGCCGCCGCCTTCGGCGTCCTCTGGGCCCGCGAGCGCGGCCGGCACCGCGACCGGCGCGACGCCGCCCGCCCCGGCCGGCCTCGCCCCGAGCCGGCGCCCGAC
>JADGGV010000802.1 GCA_019689775.1 Gemmatimonadota bacterium | reverse complement strand
GCCCGACGTCGGACCCGGTGTGCTCACCGTCCGCCGTCGGCCCGCAGTCCCCGCCCCGGCCAGCAGTCAGCCCTGCGCGTAGCGTCCGGCCGGGTTCCGGTGAACGGTTTCGGTCGCGGATGCGGGCCCAGCTCGGGGCGCCGTTGGTGCGCGCCACGGCCAGGCGAGCCTCGTCCTCGGTGACGGTGCTCGCGAAGACCTCGTCGAGTCGCAGGCCGTAGAACCACGGGACGTAGGCCGCGAGCGCGCGGCCTGCGAGCGTGCGCCGGGCGCGGTGGTTCGCAAGCAGAGCGCGGGCGTGAGCCGCGTAGTCGGCCGGGTCGCCGTGGAGCTGCACGTGCGCCTGCTGCTGGCGCTCGACCTCGCCGAGGTAGCGCACGAGTCGGGGCCAGCTCGCGAAACCAGGCTCGCGCGCGACGACCAGCTACGCGTCGGCGAGCCGGCTGCGGTTCGGGGCGGTGGGGTCGATCCGGGCGTGATGCGAGTGGGCGCGCGCCAGGGCCTCGCGGTCGCCGGCGCGCAGCCGGCGAAGAAGCGCCTTGGCCTCCTTGCGCGCGTACTCGAGGCTTGGACGAGCGGGGAGCGGGCGGACGGCGGGCATGACTCCTCCTTTCGTGGTGGCCCGCGTCCGCATGGTGGGCCCGAAAGAAGGTCAGGATGTCATGACCGGCGGCTGCATCGGATGGGACGCTCCCTTCCCGCGGACCGGAGGCGCTCCGACGGCGCAAGAGTATCCTCGCGCCACCTGGGGGCGGCGTCCAGCCGACCACGCATCCCGAATCCCTTGCCGTCCCGAACAAAAACCGTAGATTGCGCCCGGGCATGCGACCGCGCCCGCGACCGCGCCCGGGCATGCGACCGCGCCCGCGGCCGCGGCCGGGCGACTCCGTTGCCTCACCGCGCGGCCGCGTGCTACCCTGGGATCCGTAGCCCAGCCGTTTCAGCCTGCCGTCTCTCGCGAACCTGCTTCACCCGCGGGGCCGTCCGTGCCGGTCGGTGCGGGGGGAGTCTCCGAATCGTGGTCGATACCGCCGATCTGTCGCGTCTGCGCATTGCGCGCGAGGAGGGGCGCGCGGCCCCATCGCGGGGCGGGCGCCGCTGGTGGCTCGTCGGGCTCGGTGTGGTGGTGCTGGCCGCCGCGGCGGTCGCGGCGTTCGTGGTCGTGCGGGACCGCGGCCTCGAGGTCCGCACGGCGACGGCGGTGGGGCGGGGCGGCGGCTCGGGC
>JADGGV010000105.1 GCA_019689775.1 Gemmatimonadota bacterium | reverse complement strand
GAGCGGACGAGCGCGGGAGCCGGGGAGCGGAGGAGCGGGAGAGCGGGAAACCCGGCGAGCGCGTGAGTTGGCGACCGTGCGAGCGGACGAACGGGCCAGCGGGAAACCGCGAATCCCGGACGCCGCGAGCCCCGGGAACCGCGCTAGCGGACCGCGCCGCGGGCCCCCGCCGCCCTCCGCTCACCCCGGTGCGCTCCTTGCGAGTCCACGCCCTCGAGTCCTCTTTCGGGAGCGTGCGATGCGATCGAATCGTGCCGTCCTCGCCGCCGTCGCGCTCGCGGCCGCGCTGGGCCCCGCCGGCTGCGAGCGGGAGAGCGAGCGCGCGGCGGAGGTGAAGCCCGAGACCGGCGCGCCCACCATCCCGCCGGCCTCCGAGCCGCTCCCCGCGCCGATGCCGGAGGCCGGCGGCGCGCGGGTCGGCGCCACACCGCCCCCCGGGCAGACCGGGGAGGTGCACCGGTTCGAGCCCGCCGCGGGGCAGACCGGTGTGCGCGGCACGCTGGTCGTCCGCCCGGATTCGCTGCACCCGGATTCGCTGAAGCTCGTCGCCAGCCTCGACGGGCTGACGCCCGGCGCGCACGCCTGGCACATCCATGCCGGGCCGTGCGGGCAGGAGGCGGCGCCGGTGCGCGTACCGCTCTCGCCGGCCGGCGGTAAGCCCGGACTCGGCCGCGATCTGCGCGCCGACCACGCCGGAACCATCTACGACAGCCTGACCGTCCCGGCCGCGGCAGTGCGCACGAACCGACCGCCCGGCGGCCAGAGCATCCGCGTCCACGCCCGGGGCGGCGCCGACCACGGCCCGACCGTCGCGTGCGCCCCGCTCTGAGCGCCGGACCGGTGGATGGCGCGGGCGGCGCGGGAACACTCGCCGGCGGCGCCGGCTACAATGTCGCGGATTGCGGACGCTCTACCCCGCGCCGGCGCCGGCCGCGTGGGACCGAGCCGGGCGGGGCCCGGCGGAGGGGACTTCTAGACATGGTGAAGCCACGTTCCATCGTGCTGGTCGCGCTGACCCTGGGGCTCGCCGCCTGCCTGCACGGCTTCAAGAGACCGGAGATCCGCCTCGCCGGCCTGCGGTTCGGCGGCATCGGGCTCCGCGGCGGCCTCGTCTACACGAAGCTCGAGGTGACGAACCCGAACGGCTTCGAGCTCCGCGCCAACCGGGTCCGCTACAACCTCCAGTTGAGGGATCCCGACGATCCGTCGAAGCTGCTCCCGCTCGCGGAGGGGACCTTCGACCAGGATGTGCGCGTGCCGGGCCACAGCACCACCACCGTCGAGATCCCGGTCGAGTTCGGCATGGGGAGCGCCGGGGCGGCGGTGCAATCCGTGCTCAATCGGGGTACATTGAGCTACAGGGTCACGGGCGACGTCGAGCTGACGCGGCCGGTCGACACCACCGTGCCGTTCCGCCACGAGGGCGTGGTGTCCCTGGCGGGCGCCCAGTAGGGGAACGCAGGAGACTCCCATCGCACGCAACATCTCCGTCGAGCCGCGGAAGGAGCGCGCCCTCCTCGTGGGCGCGCCCGACCGCACCCTCGGCCCGGTCGAGGCCGACGAACACCTCCAGGAGCTCGCGCGACTCGTCGACACCGCCGGCGGCGAGGTCGTCGGCTCCATTCAGCAGCGGCTCACGACGCCGCACCCCAAGTACTACATCGGCGAAGGCAAGGCGAACGAGCTGCGCGAGCTCGCCCGCGAGCGCGGCGCCGACCTCGTCGTCTTCGACGAGGAGCTGACGCCGGCGCAGGGCAAGAACCTCGAGGACCTGCTCAAGATCCGCATCATGGACCGCACCGAGCTGATCCTCGACATCTTCGCGATCCGCGCCCGCACCGCGGAGGCGCAGATGCAGGTCGAGCTGGCCCAGCTCGAGTACATGCTCCCGCGCCTGCGCCGCATGTGGACCCACCTCGAGCGGACCGCCGGCGGCATCGGCACGCGCGGTCCGGGGGAGACGCAGCTCGAGACCGATCGCCGGCTGATCGGCAAGCGCATCCGCGACCTCAAGGAGAAGCTCCAGGTCGTCGCGCGCCGCCGCGCCACGCAGCGCAAGGCTCGCTCGGGCGAGTTCCGCGCGGCGCTCGTCGGCTACACCAACGCCGGCAAGTCCTCGATCCTGCGCGGGCTGTCCGGCGCCGAGCTGTTCGTCGAGGACCGCCTCTTCGCCACGCTCGACCCGGCGACCCGGAGCGTCGAGCTCCCGGGCGGCGCCCGCATCCTCGTCACCGACACGGTCGGCTTCATCCGCAAGCTGCCGCACGACCTCGTCGCCTCCTTCCGCGCCACGCTCGAGGAGGCGTCCGAGGCCGATGTCCTGCTGCACATCATCGATGCCTCCTTCGGCCTCTGGCCGGAGCAGAAGGCGGTCGCCGAGGAGGTGCTCGCCGAGCTCGGCCTCGCCGACCGACCGGTGATCCTCGTCTTCAACAAGGTCGACCGCCTGACGCACGCCGAGGAGCGCGCGCTCCGCGAGCAGGTCCGGGCCATCTACCCGCAGCCGAGCGTCTTCGTCTCCGCGATCGAGCCGGGCGGCCTCGACGCCCTGCGCGAGAAGCTGCTCGAGGAGCTGCGCGAGCTGCGGCCCGAGGTGCGCGTCCTCCTGCCCGCGACCGACGGCGAGGCGCTCGCCGCCGTCTACCGCGAGGGCGAGGTGCTGCGGCGCGCCGAGCAGGGCGAGGTCATCGAGCTCGTCGCCCGCCTCCCGCTTCCCGTCCTCGGCCGGCTCCAGCGCCGGGACGGCATCGACGTTTCCAGAACCGCGTGACCGAGAACGTCGTGATCGTCGGGCCGGGGCGCATGGGCCTGGCCCTCGGCATGGCGCTCCGCCAGGAGGCCGTCGTCGATCGGCTCACCTACTACGGCCGCGCCCTCGAGCCGCCGCCGCATCCGCTCTTTGACGCCGGCGAGGAGGAGGGCGCCGCCTACCGCGTCGGGCCCCATCCGGTCCCGAGCGGGACCACCGCGCTCATCCTGGCCGTCCCCGACGCCGCGCTAGGCGACGTCGCCTACGACCTCTCGCTCGCCGGCCCCGCGCCGCCGGGGTGCGCCGCGCTCCACCTCTCCGGCGCGCTCTCGACCGACGCGCTGGCCCCGCTCCACGCCGTCGGCTACAGCGTCGGCTCCATGCACCCGCTCCAGGCGGTGGCCGATCCCTGGTCGGCCGGCGACCGCCTCGTCGGCAGCGCCTTCGCCGTGGGCGGCGAGCCGGCCGCCGTCGCCACCGCGCGGCGCCTCGTCGATGGGCTCGGGGGGCGCGCGCTCGTCATCCCGCCCATGCTCCGGCCGGTCTACCACGCGGCGGCGGTCTTCGCCTCGAACTACCTCGTCGCGCTGATCGCCATCGCCGTGCGCCTGCTCCTTCAGGCGTCCGTCCCCGAAGAGGACGCGCTCCCGGCGATCCTGCCGCTCGTCCGCGGCACGCTCGACAACCTCGAGAAGCTCGGCATCCCGGCGGCGCTGACGGGCCCGATCCCGCGCGGCGACGCCGACACCGTCCGCCTGCACCTGGCCCGGTTGTCGCCCGAGGACCGCGAGTTATATTCCGCCCTCGGCCGCGAGCTCCTCCGCCTGGCGCACGCCGCCGGCCTCGACGAGCGCCGGGCCGCCGACATCGAATCGCTCCTCTCACGTCCGTGATGCGGCTCCAGATCAACATCGACCACGTGGCCACGATCCGGCAGGCGCGCCGGACCGACGAGCCCGATCCCGTTCGCGCCGCCGTCCTCGCGGAGCTCGGCGGCGCCGACGGCATCACGGTCCATCTCCGGGAGGACCGCCGCCACATCCAGGACCGCGACCTCCGGCTCCTCGGCGCGACCGTCCGCACCGGCGTCAACCTCGAGCTCGCCGCCGCCGGCGACGTCGTCGACATCGCGCTCGAGGTCCGGCCCATGGAGGCCACGCTCGTGCCGGAGCGGCGCGAGGAGATCACGACCGAGGGCGGCCTCGCGCTCCGCGATGCCGACGCCCGCGGCCGCGTCGCCGACGCCGTGCGCCGCCTCCGCGACGCCGCCATCCGCACCTCCCTCTTCATCGACCCGGACGACGACGCCGTCCGCGCCGCCGCCACGCTCGGCGCCGACGCCGTCGAGCTCCACACCGGCGAGTTCGCCGAGGCCTGGAAGCTCCGCGGCACCGCCGCCGGCCGGGCAGCCATTGCGCGGCAGCTCGAGCGCCTGCGCCGGGCCGCCTCCCTCGGCGCCTCGCTCGGCCTCGACGTGCACGCGGGCCACGGCTTGACCTACGAGAACGTCACCCCGGTCGCCGCCATCCCCGAGATCGAGGAGCTGAACATCGGCCACAGCGTCATCAGCCGCGCCGTGCTGGTGGGGCTCGAGCGCGCGGTGCGCGAGATGGCCGAGATCGTCCGCCGAGCGCGCCGCTCGACGGAGCGCGAGTAGCCGATGCACAGCCTCGAGGATCTCTTCGCCCGCCACGCCGCCGCGGGGGCCGCCGGGCCGGACCGCCTCGCCGATGGCGACGAACGCGAGGCCGCGTTCCGCGCGTTCGCCGGCCGCGAGGCCGACGCCATCCGCGCCGAGCTCGACGCCGCCGTGCGCGTGCTGCGGACCAACCCGCGGGACCGCGCGCCGCTGCGCCGCGTCCTCG
The DNA here is from genome assembly GCA_019689775.1 of Gemmatimonadota bacterium. Lineage (GTDB taxonomy): Bacteria > Gemmatimonadota > Gemmatimonadetes > Longimicrobiales > RSA9 > JADGGV01. The sequence continues at coordinate 5,348 of JADGGV010000105.1, read as the reverse complement.
AGCGGCAGCGCGCGCTCGGCCGCGCCGCCGGGCTTCGCGCGTTCCCCGTCCTCGCCGAGACGCTCGCCGCCGTCGAAGCGATCACGCGGATCGTGCAGCGCCTCGACGCGCCCGTAAAGTCCGGGTGGCTCGACGTCTACCGCGCGGCGCACGACGTCCTGGCCTCGGCCGCCGCGGCGCTCCGGGCGGGCGACGAGCCTCGCCCCGGGCCCGCGTTCAGCCGGCTCCGCACGCTCCGCGACGAGCTGTTCGAGCGCTACGCCCGCCCGGCGGCGCCGACCGACGCGGTCCCCGTCGAGCGGTTCTTCTATCGGGGCGAGCGCGCGCTGCGCCGCGCGCTCGAGCTCCGCGCACCGGTCGAGGCCGCCGTCGCCGCCCGCGACCCGCGCGCCCCCGACCTGGTCCGCGAGCTCTTCGACCTCCTCCAGCTCGCCACCTCGTGACGAACCCGCCTCGCGCGCGCCGCTCGGTCGACTGGCGCGCCATCGTCGGCATCGCCCTCAGCGTGGGTTTCCTCGCCTACGCGCTCCGCGATGTCGATCCGCGCGAGGTGATGACGCAGCTCCGCCGCGCCGACCCCGCGCTCTTCCTTCTAGCCGTCGCCGCCGCGACGCTCCCCTTCTGGATCCGGGCCTGGCGCTGGAGGGCGCTCCTCGCGCCCGTCGCGCCGAGCACGTCGTTCCGCTCCCGCTTCGGCGCGACAACCATCGGCTTCATGGCGAACAACCTGCTGCCGGCGCGCGTCGGCGAGTTCCTGCGGGCCTGGGTCATCTCGCGCCTCGAGCCGATCCCCGTCGTCGCGTCCCTCGGCTCGCTCGTCCTCGAGCGCCTCTTCGACGGCCTCACGCTCGTCGCATACACGTTCGTCGCGCTCGCGGCCGTCGGCCAGGCGGGTGGCGAGGTCGGGCGCAGCATGCGGACCGCGGCGACCGGCCTCGGCATCGCGTTCGCGATCATCGCCGTGGTCCTGCTCGCCATGCTGATCTGGCCCCGACGCGTCGTCGCCGCCGCCGAGGCCGTCGTCGAACGCTCGCTCCCGCGGGCCTTCCGGCGCCCCGTGGTCGACGCCCTCGAGACGCTCATCGGCAGCCTCGGCGCCATCCGCGATCCGGGCCTGCTCGCCCGCGTCGTCGCCTGGTCCGCCTTCCTCTGGCTCGTCGGCGCGTTCTCCTACTGGCTCGGCCTCCTCGCCTTCGGCATCCGCGTGCCGTTCACCGCGGCGCTCTTCCTCCAATCGATCGTCAGCTTCGCCGTCGCGGTGCCCTCGTCGCCCGGGTTCTTCGGCGTCTTCGAGTTCGCCGTCAAGAAGGGACTCGTCGCGCTCTGGGCCGTCGACCCCAACCGCGCCATCGCCTTCGCCGTCGGCTTCCACCTGGGCGGCTTCATCCCCGTGAACCTCATCGGCCTCTTCTACCTCTGGCGCCTGGGCTTCTCCTGGCGCGACGTCAAGGCCGGCGAGCGCACCGTCGAGGAGCAGGTGGAGGCGGCGCTCCCGTCCGCCCGCCACGGGGGGGAGCGGTGAGGGTCCGCGCGCCCGCCAAGCTCAACCTCTACCTCGCCGTCCTGGCCCGCGAGGCCGACGGCTTCCATCAGCTCGAGACCATCTTCTGCGCCCTCGATCTGGCCGACGAGCTCGAGCTCCAACTCGGCCCCCCCGGCATCCGGCTCCGGATCGACGGCCCCGATCTCGGCCCGCCCGAACGCAACCTCGTCCACCGCGCCGCCGCCGCCTACTTCGAGGCCGCCGGGCTGGAGCCCGGCCTCGATGTCCACCTCGTCAAGCGCATCCCAACCGGCGCCGGCCTCGGCGGCGGCTCCAGCGACGCCGCCGCCACGCTCCGCGCCCTCGACGAGCTCCACGGCGCCCGTCTCGGCGCCGACCGCCTCGGCCACCTCGCCGCCCGGCTCGGCAGCGACGTCCCCTTCTTCCTCGCCGACGCCGCCCTCGCCCTCGCCTGGGGACGCGGCGAGCGCATCCTCCCGCTCCCCGAGCCGCCCCGCGCGCCCGTCCTCCTCGCCATCCCGCCCTTCGCCATCAGCACGCCCGAGGCGTTCCGCGCCCTCGACCAGCACCGCGCCGGCGCCTGGGCGCCCGAGGCGCGCATCCACGACGCCTCCACGTTCCGGACCTGGACCGCTCTCGCCGCCCGCGCCACCAACGACTTCGAGCCCGTCCTCTTCGAGCGCTTTCCCGTCCTCGCCGCGCTCAAGGCCGCGCTCCTCGACGCCGGCGCCGAGCTCGCGCTCCTCACCGGCAGCGGCTCCGCTCTGTTCGGCATCTTCCGCACGCGGACGCAGCGCGCCGCCGCCGCCGCCGCCCTCCGGGCGGCGTTCCCGGACGTCGACTTCATCGAGACCGCGACGGCCGCGCCCACGCGCGAGGATCTGCTCGGCTGAGGCCGCCCGCGGTTGCTCGACACCGACACCACCGTTAACTTCTTGTGCTTTCCCGGGACCGCGCGAACGGTCCCCGGAACGCGGCGCCGCGAGCGCGCCGCCGCCGACGCTCCCGGGTCGTCTAAGGGCAGGACGGGGGACTTTGGATCCCCTAATGGTGGTTCGAATCCACCCCCGGGAATTCCCGAACAGCGCGCGGCCGGCGCCCGGTGCCGGGAGTGCGGGGTGAGCGGCCTCTTCGGTCGGATAGGTCGCGATCACGTCACTGGAGGAGATGATGCCTGCTCCCGGGATCCGCCGCCTGCCGGAGCCGGTCAGGCGACGGTTCCAGGTCGCCACGGCGATGGCGCTCGAGGCCCTCGTCGATACGCAGACGGCCCACGCCTTCGAGTTCCAGGCGCTCCTTCACGGGCGGCTCGAGTTCGATGCCGCGCTCGAACGCTATCTCCGCGAGATGCGGGTCCACGAGCCGGTCGCGACCGCCGTCCGCACCCGCGTCCTCGTCGCGCTCGAGCGGGCCGAGTCGGGCGCCGCGCCGACGCTCGTGGCGTCGCACGACGGCGAGCCTGCCGAGGAGGGGTGGCGCCGCTTTTCGCCGGAGGCGCTGGTCCGCGGCGTCCGCGAGCGCCAGCGTAAGAACGATGAGACCGAGCGCCTCATCGACCTCGCCCTCGCGCGGGCCGAGGAAGCCGTGATCGCTACGCACGTCGACAACGCGATCACCTTCGCGGCGCTCCTCGAGCCGCACCTTGGCCTCAAGCGCGCGGTGCAGGAGTACGTGGCCGCGGTGGGCGAGGCCGGCTCGCGCGGCCAGGCCATCTTTCAGCGGACCATGGCGCGGCTTGCGGACGTCCATTTGCCGCCGTTCCGCGCCCGCCCCGAGCTCGTCGCCCCGCTGGAGGGGCGCCGATGAGGGGGGGCGGCGTTGACACGTTCTCGCGCGCGCGGGTAGGTTCCGCGGCCGTCGATCGTCGTTTGTAGCACGAGCATTCGTCCATGCCGGAGACCACCTCGCACGCGCCCCTGCTCGTCATCGCCGGGACCGCGAACCGGCCACTGGCCGAGGAAGTCGCGCAGCGGATCGAGATCCCGCTCGCGGATGTCACGGCCAAGCGCTTCGCGGACGGAGAGATCTTCGTCCGCATCAACGAGAACGCGCGGGGCCGCGACGCCTACATCATCCAACCGACGCCGCCGCCGGCCGACAACCTGATGGAGCTGCTCCTGATGGTGGACGCGGCCCGGCGGGCCTCGGCCGCGCGCGTCACGGTGGTGATGCCGTACTACGGCTACTCGCGGCAGGACCGGAAGGATCAGCCCCGCGTCGCCATCGGCGCGAAGCTGGTCGCGGACCTGATCCAGGCCGCCGGCGCCGATCGCGTCCTCGGCATCGACTTCCATACGCACCAGATCCAGGGCTTCTTCGACGTCCCGGTCGACCACCTCTACGCCGCGCCCGTCCTGACCAGCTATTTCCGGGATAAGAACCTGGATGCGCCCGTGATCGTGGCGCCCGACGTCGGCGCGGCCAAGATGGCCCGCGGCTTCGCCCGCCGCCTCGACGCCTCCTTCGCGATCATCGACAAGCGCCGGCCGGCCCACAACATCGCCGAGGTGCTCACCGTGGTCGGCGACGTCGCGGGGCGCACCTGCGTCATCGTCGACGACATGATCGACACCGCCGGGACGCTGGAGAGCGTCATCCACGCTCTCCTCGACCGCGGCGCCCGGACCGTCTACGCCGCGGCCACCCACGCGCTCCTCTCCGGCCCCGCCGTCGAGCGCCTCCAGCGCTCGCCCGTCGCCGAGGTCGTCGTCACGGACACGCTGTTCGTGCCGCCGGAGAAGCGTTTCCCCAAGCTGACCGTGCTCTCGGTCGGGCCGCTGCTCGCCCGCGCGATCTGGTTCACGCACTCGAACGAGTCGGTCAGTCAGCTCTTCGACTGAAGGAGAACCCCGAATGGCCGCCAAAGCCACGCTCTCCGCGCAGCGCCGGCAGGAGACCGGCAAGTCGGGCGCGCGTAAGCTGCGCGCCGCGGGCCGCACGCCGGCCGTCGTCTACGGCCACGGCGAGCAGACCCGCCTGCTGTCCGTGGATACGCACGACATCGCGCTCCTCTTCTCGCGGATCTCCGTCGAGAACACGATCATCCACCTCAAGCTCGACGGCGAGCGCGGCGAGGTCCGTTCGCTCGTGCGCGAGGTCCAGGTGGACCCGGCCACGCGCCAGATCCTGCACGTCGACTTCTACCAGATCCACGCGGGTGAGCGCGTCGAGGTCGCCGTCCCCGTCCGCCTCGTCGGCACGCCGGCCGGCGTCCGCGCGGGCGGGATCCTGCACCCGAACGTCACCGACATCGAGCTTCGCGTGGATGTCGAGCACATCCCCGAGGCCATCGAGGTCGACGTCTCCGGCCTCGAGGTCGGCGATTCGATCCACGTGCGGGACATCACACCGCCCGGCGGCGCCGAGATCCTCATGGACGGCGATGTCACGATCTGCTCCGTGACGCCGCCGACCGTCGCGGCGGCCGAGGCGGCGGCCGAGGCCGAGGAGCGCGCGGCCACGTCCGAGCCCGAGGTGATCCGCCGCCGCGCCGAGGAGGAGGAGGCCTAGGCCTCCCCGCGCCGATCGCCGTGAAGCTCGTGTGTGGCCTCGGCAACCCCGGCCGGGAGTACGAGGCCACCCGGCACAATGTGGGGTGGTGGGTGGTCGAGGCGCTTCGGCGCGAGTTCGCCTTCCCCGAGTTCCAGGTGGTCGGTCCCGCCCGCACCACCGCCGGCCTCGTCGATGATCGGCCCGTCCGGCTCGTCGAGCCCCTGACGTACATGAACCGGAGCGGCGCCGCGCTCGCGCCCCTCCTCGCCCGCGAGGGCGTCGACGTCGCCCACGACCTGCTCGTCGTGGTCGACGACGTCAACCTCGACGTCGGCCGGGCGCGCCTCCGCGC
>JADGGV010000801.1 GCA_019689775.1 Gemmatimonadota bacterium | reverse complement strand
GCGGCCGGGGGCGCTTCGTGTTCGCGCGGCCCGCGGGGCGGGCGGCCTGTTCAGTAGTTGTACCCGAAGAAGAAGTCGACGAAGTGCTTGTTGAAGGGGTCGCCGTTGCCGAAGACGACGGGGGGCGCATCGCCGATCTTGAAGCGGCGGCCGACGTCGAGGCGCAGCACGAGGGGGGCGCCGAGGGACATGCGGAGGCCGAGGCCGTAGCTGCCCCAGGCGCCGTTGATGGTCTGCTTCTCGTGCCAACTGGAGCCGATGTCGCCGAAGAACGCGCCCTGGATGCCGGGGAGCGTGAGGCGGCCGACGGGGAAGTCGAGGCCGACGGCGTGGAGGAGCGGGAAGCGCCACTCCTGGTTGACGAGGAAAACGCGCGAGCCGGCGAGGGAGTAGCGCGGATAGCCGCGGAGCATGCTCGTGCCGCCCAGGATGGCGCGTCCGGGGATGGCGCCGTCGCTATAGAAGCCGAAGAGGCGCACGGCGTAGGCGGTGAGGAGCGAGGTCCGGAAGTAGCGCCGGTAGTCGGCGGTCAGGATGAAGTGCTCGGCCAGGGCGGCGTCGCGGATCGGCGTGGCGAGCGAATCGGCGCCGGGGCGGGAGCAGGCGAAGCAGGAGGCCAGGCCGGCGGAGATGTTGTAGCGCTCGCCGTCGATCGGCCCGGTCTCGATCCAGAGCGTGTTGTCCTTGACGTACGAGGCGAAGCCGGTGGCGATAATGCCCTTGCGCGTGAGGTCGCGCGGATCGAAGGCGGTATCCGGCCGGAAGAACGTGTAGATGTCGGAGACGTCGCGCCGGTTGCTGTTCTCGAGGCCGAGCTGGAACTCGACGCGGCGGAACTTGGAGAACGGATAGCTGGCGAGGAACAAGCCGCCGATGCTGCTCTCCTGGTAGACATCCCAGGCGACGTCGCGGAAGAGGCCTCGGTAGCGGTAGACGCCGGCGCCGAAGTTGAGGCGGTGCTGGAGGTTCAGGTAAAGCGTCTGGCCGCTGAAGTTGTCGAGGAGGTCCCCGATCGACTTGGCGTACTGGGCGGCGTTGACGCCGAGGAAGATGAGGTGGTCGCCGAGCATGTCGGAGGCGAGGAACTGGACGCCCTGGGCGGCGCCGAAGCCCGGGGCGACCATGGCGTCGCCGGTGGCGAGGTCGATGGAGAACCCGCGCCACTTGTCGTAGGGGCGGGGGTGGGCGGCGCTCGCCTTGGGAGAGGCCTCCCAGGTCCAGCCGGCGGGGCGCGTG
>JADGGV010000800.1 GCA_019689775.1 Gemmatimonadota bacterium | reverse complement strand
CGCGCGGGGGGCGGGGGCGGGTCGCATTTCACGGCTTACCAGCGGTTGCCGCCGGTGCCTCGCCCGCGGTTCACGGGGGGCCGCCGCCGGTGCCCCGGCCGTGGGCTTACCAGCGGCCGCCGCCGGTGCCGCGGCCGCGACCGCCGGCGCCGCCGCCCGGCCCGCCTCGGCCGAAGCCGCCGGCGCCGCCGCGGCCCGGGGAGCCGCCGGCCGGCTGATCGAGGCGGACCACGTTCTCCGCCGCAGGGCCCTTCTGGCCCTGGACGACCTCGAACTCCACGCGCTCGCCCTCGGTCAGGGTGCGGAAGCCTCCGCCCTGGATCGCGCTGTGATGGACGAAGACGTCCTTCTCCCCGTTCTCCCGGGTGATGAACCCGAAGCCTTTCTCCGGGCTGAACCACTTCACCGTGCCTTGTTCGCGTGCCATGTCCACCCACTTGAAGAGTTGAACGAGACGCGTGGCAACCTGGAAACTAGATGTGCGGGATACGGGGACAAGGCCGGATTCGGCGTCGTCGCCGGGTAACGCGGTCCAGTCGGAGGACCCGGTGGTGGGGTGGTGCCTCCGGGGGCGGGATCGGCGCCGGGACGACGTCGTCGCCGGAGCGGACGGGGGCCGTCGCCGAGCGTCGGATTTCCCGCGGTACGGCCGCGGACGTGGGGAGGTTCCGGATACGTGCGCGGGTCTCCCAGCTCGGCAGGGCACCGGCGGGAGCGCGCGGGACGTGCCGCGCGTCCCGTCCTCGCGCGGGCAGGTCCCGGCGCGCACGCGTCGCGGCTGGGCTCACCCGGCTTCCGCACCCTCGTCGCCGTCGAGCAGCTCGAGCGCGGCCTCGAGGCGGTCGCGCGGCACGAGGATCGAAACGCCCCGCGACGTCGCCCCGACGAAGCCGGGACCGAAGATCCCGATCTCCGGACCGCGGACCAGCGTTGGGATCCCCGCCCCCTCCAGGATCCCCAGGTCGAGCGCCGCCTCGAGCTGTCCTGCGTACTCCCGCAGCTTCACCCAGTCCGATCGGGCCATGGCCCTCCTCGATCTCGCTACGCGACATCGCCGGTCGGCTCGCCGCCGCACGGATCGGGCCCGGTCCCGGCGCGGCCGTGGAGCGGGGGGGCGGCAGACCGTTCGTCTCCGGTTGGGCCCGGCAACCGGCGTACGCCCGTGGCATCCGGCCACGCGCCGGATCGGCGGGCGGGCGGCCGCCGGGTCGGCGGGCTGTGTGGTATACACATGTGACGCGG
>JADGGV010000104.1 GCA_019689775.1 Gemmatimonadota bacterium | reverse complement strand
GGGGTCGCGTGACCGCGCTCGCGCGGGTCGAGGCGCCGCGCCCGCGCCCCGAGCCGGAGCGGCCGCCCGGCGGCGCCGCGCCGGGGCTTCCTGCGCGCTGCGGCGTGCTCACGCTCGCTCGGCCGCTGCCGCTCGAACTCGGCGGCGCGCTCGACGCATGCCGCATCGGCTGGGCGCTCTATGGCGACGCGGCGCTGCCGACCGTCGTCGCGCTCGGCGGGATCAGCGCCGGGCGCCACGTCGCGGCGCATGCGGCGGACCCGCGCCCCGGGTGGTGGCAGGACTTCGTCGGCGCCGGGCTCGGCGTGGACACGCGCCGTTTCTCCGTGCTGGGCCTCGACTTCCTCGGCGGCTCGGGCGCATCCACCGGCGCCACCGCGCCCGGCTTCCCCTCGATCACGACCGCAGACCAGGCGGCCGCCATTGCCGCGGTGCTCGACCACCTGGGCATCGCCGTCGCGCACGCCGTGGTCGGCTCCTCCTACGGCGGGATGGTCGCGCTCGCGTTCGGGGAGCGCTTCCCGCAGCGCGTCGCGCGCCTCGTCGTCATCAGCGCGGCGCACGAGAGCCACCCGATGGCGACGGCGCTCCGTACGCTGCAGCGGCGCGCCGTGCGGCTCGGCATCGAGACCGGCCGGGCGCACGAGGGGCTCGCGATCGCGCGCGGGATCGCCATGACGACGTACCGCACCGCCGAGGAGTTCGCCGAGCGCTTCGCCGGCGCGCCGGCACGCACCGCCGCGGGGCCGCGCTTCCCCGTCGAGGAGTACCTCGAGCAGCGCGGCGAGGCGTTCGCCCGCGCGTTCTCGCCGTGGAGCTTCCTCTGCCTCTCCGAGTCGATCGACCTGCACCGCGTGGATCCGGCGCGCATCACCGTACCGACCACGCTCGTCGGCGTGGACAGCGACACGCTCGTCCCGCCGTGGCAGCTCCGCGCGCTGGCCGGCTCGCTCGCCGGGCCCGCGCGCCTCGTGGAGCTGCGCTCCGTCTTTGGCCACGACGCCTTCCTCAAGGAGGTCGGCGCCGTCTCTCGGACCGTCCGTGCAGCGCTTCTCGCCGGAGGTGAATCGTGAGTAGTGACTGTCGCCGCGCCGAGCCCGCCACGAGCGCCGTGCGCGCGGGGATCGGCTCCGACCTGCACCATGGTGCGGTCGTCCCGCCGATCCACCTCTCGTCCACATTCACGTTCGCCGGCTTCAACGAGAAGCGGGCGTACGACTACACGCGCTCCGGGAACCCCACGCGGGATCAACTTGCCGAGGCGCTGGCGGAGCTGGAGCGGGGCGCCGGCGCGGTGGTCACGTCGACCGGGATGTCCGCCGTCGCGCTCGTGCTCCAGCTCCTGCGCCCCGGCGACCTGCTCGTCGCGCCCCACGACTGTTACGGCGGCACGCACCGGCTGATCAACGCCCTGGCGCGGAAGGGCCACTTCGAGGTCGCGTTCGTGAACGAGACGGACGCCGATCAGCTCGCGGCGGCGCTCGCCCGCGGACCGCGCATGGTGTGGGTCGAGACGCCGAGCAACCCGCTGCTCCGCATCACCGACCTCGCGCTGGTCGCCGAGCTGGCCCGGCGCGGCGGCGCCATCGTCGTCGCCGACAACACGTTCCTCTCGCCGGCGCTCCAGCGGCCGATCGAGCTCGGCGCCGACCTCGTCGTCCACTCCACGACGAAGTACCTGAACGGCCACAGCGACGTGGTGGGCGGAGCCGTGGTGGCGCGGACCGAGGCGCTGCTCGAGGAGCTGGCGTGGTGGGCGAACTGCCTGGGCATCACGGGCGCGCCGTTCGACAGTTACCTGACGCTGCGCGGCGTGCGCACGCTGCACGCGCGGATGCGGGTCCACCTGGAGAACGCCGCGGCGGTCGTCGAGACGCTGCAAGCGCACCCGGCGGTCGAGCGGGTCTACTACCCGGGGCTCGCCGACCACCCGGGGCACCGCGTGGCGGCGCGGCAGCAGGAGGGCTTCGGCGCGATGGTCAGCTTCGAGGTGCGGGGCGGGGAAGCGGCCGTCCGCACGCTGCTGGGCAGGCTGCGCTACTTCACGCTGGCGGAGTCGCTCGGCGGCGTCGAGAGCCTCGTCGCGCACCCGGCCACGATGACGCACGCCTCGATGGACGCGGCGGCCCGGGCGACCGCCGGGATCTCGGATTCGCTGCTGCGCCTCTCCGTCGGGATCGAGGCGACGGCGGACCTGGTGGCGGACCTGCGCGACGCGCTCGATGCCGTCGAGCGCGGCGCGGAGCCGCGAGCCCGCGCCTACGCCGGCGCGGCGGGCGCGAGCTGACGCGCGCGGCGGGGCGCGGCGGGCCGCACGGCGTGGGGGGCTCCGGAGCTGCCGGGGCCGCCACGGCGTTGTTCCGCCTCAGCGCACGCGCAGGATCGCGAGCTGCGGCGATGCGGAGGCCGTGAACGCGGCGCCTCGGTCGCCGCCGAGGCTGAGGCTCAACGGCGGCGGATCGGACGACGTCGCCCGGATCAGGTAGTACGCGGGGCTGGCCGACGGCAGCGTCCCCGACGCGGCGAAGTCCGTGAAGCCGAACCCGGTCGGCGCGAGCGGATAGATCCCGCCGAGGGCGGGCTGCCCGAGGACGCGCCGCAGGTCCAGGTTCGGGAACGTGTAGCGTCGATCGAGCGGGGTGGACGCCAGCTCGGGGGCGTCGTCCGCCCAGAGCGCGACGGCCCAGTCCTGGAACAGCACGGGCCACGGCGTGCCCGTGACGGCGGTCACGTTGTCCGTGCCGGCGCGCGTCGTCCGCACGAGTCGGCCGGGCACGTCCCCGCCGAACCGGCCGATGAGGTACTTCACGAAGAGCCAGCCGGCGCCGCGCTCCTCGAGCGACCCGTTGCCGTCGGCGGCGACCAGCGTCGTGGCGGAGGGGTTCTCGAGGTAGGCGTAGCCGAGGCGGAAGTCCGGGAACTTGAAGAGGGCGGCGTTCGCGCTGTCGCGGCGCTGGAGGAAGACGCCGCCGACGGTGTCCTCGGCGGTGTGGGCGAGCGCCTCGGAGAGCCACAGCGCCTCGTCGCCGCCGCCCCGCAACAGGACGCGCTGGTTGAAGTGGATCATGTGCATGAACTCGTGCGCGAGCACGGGCGGCACGGTCTGGAGGACGCGCGTCTTGGACTGGGTGAGCCCGAACCGGCCGGTCGGGTCGGGGACGAGCGCGTAGAAGACCTCGCCCTGGTTCGAGCCCGAGCACGACCGGGGCGACACCAGGTCGCAGCCGAAGAAGAAGCCGGCGACGAAGCTCGACGAACCGCGCGGCGTGAGCTGGTTCACGACGGGCGTAAAGAGGATGACGACCTTGCCGTTGCCGTCGATGTCGGAGGGCGTGCCGAAGACGGCGACGTCGGTGTCGTAGATCGGGTCGTCGAACGTGGCGGCGAACTGGCGCAGCTCGGCGTCGGTGAAGCCGCCCGCCGGCGCGTTCACGTCCAGGTAGACGATGGCGTGGGCGCTCACCGCGCGCACCGTGGCGGTGACCTGCGAGAAGCCCTGCTGGGCGTTCAGCACGTTGAACGTGCACCGGTCGCCGATGGCGGGGGAGCGGGTACAGCCGGCCAGGAGGAGCGACTCGGCCGGGCGGGCGCCGGTCGGCCGGACGGTGCCGCCGCGGGCGAGCGCGCGCTCCGTCTCGCGCAGCCGGTTCTCCCACGCGGTGGCGAACGACGTGGTCGGTGCGACCGTCTGGAGGAACGTGGCGCGGGCCTCGAAGAACCCCCGCGCGGCCACGCCGACGCCGCCCGCCAGCCCGGCGAGCTGGAACGTGAACGGCCGGTCGGCGAGCGCCGCGGCGTTCTGCACGACCACGAGGTACGCGGCGCTGCCCTGGCCGCCGGGGAGCCGCACGCACTCGAGCCCGGTGCGGTCGGAGATGCCGAGCACCTGGCCGGTGGCGAGCGACGGTGCGCTGCCGGCGCCGCCCACGACGGAGAGCGGGAGCGTCGCGCTGGCGAGCGTTCCGAGAAAGACCTGCACCTGCACCGAGCGGCTCGGCAGGCACGGCGGCACGACCACGCGCAGCGCGGTCGGCGTGGCGGCCGCGACGACGCCGCGGATGCCGCCGAACAGCACCAGGTTGTCGGCCGGGTTCGGGCTGAAGCTCTGGCCGGTGAGCGTGACGGTGTCCCCGGCGGCGGCGGGCTGAGGTGCGATCCCGCTGAGCGTGAGACCGGTGGTGGCCGTGACCGTGAACGTAGCCGGCGGCCCGACGGCGCCCTCCGCGGCCGCCTGGACCCGGTACGTGCCGGTCGCGGACCCGACGGTGAGCTGCGTCGTCGCGATGCCCGACGAGTCGGTGAACGTCACGGGCGGGGCCAGCGTGGCGCCGACGCCGGCGATGACCGTCCAGGTCACCCGCACGCCACGGGCGGCGCGCTGCGTGCCGCCATCCCGCACGACCGCCTGGAGCGTCGCCGCGGAGCCCGGCGCCACGAACTGGTTGTCGCCGGCCTGGACGGTGATCGCGAGGCTCGCGGCCTCCGTTCTCCCCTCGTCGGTGGGCGAGCCGTCGCCGCACGCGGCGACGGCGAGCGTGGCCAGGAATGGCAGGGCGTGCCACCGCATCGACGTCCATCCTTTCCCGCAGGGCCCCGCCACGCCGCCGACGGGCCCGTTCGCCTCCCACGCCGGCGTTCGGCACGCGCGGGCGGCGAAGCGACGCCGCCCGGTTGCGCCGCCGGACGCCCGCCGCTACCGCGACGTCGCCACGCGCTCGTACTCCCTGCGCAGCTCCGTCGGCCCGAAGGGTCCGGGGATCGTGGTGGTCACGATCAGGCGGGACGAGCCCGCCGGCCGAGCGTACAGCTCGATCACCCGGGCGCCGCCATCCTCGATCCGCCGCTCGACCTGGAGCCCGGCATCGGTCCAGCGCGCCTTCACCTTGATGCGCCCGATGCCGCGCCAGATGTCGTCGACCTTCCGGCCGTCGGGCCGGTAGTCGAAGTAGCTGCGGTCCGCGTACGAGATGTGGACGATGCTGTCCGTCTGTTCCACCACGAGCCGCTCGCCCGCGCGCCGGACGGCAGCCAACGCCTGGCGCACGGCGTCGAAGCTCACGTCCGAGCGGCGCCCGCCCGGCGGGCCGCCGCCCATGCCGCCGTCGCGGCCGCCGGGGCGACGCTCCCCGGCCCCGGGGCCCGGCGTCGCCGGCGACGCCAGGAGGCCGTCGACGCCGGCGTCCGCCGCCTCGTCGCTCCGGTCCGCCTGACGCTGGACGACCCAGGTGCCGGAGAGGTCGGGCCGGGCCGCCGGCCCGGCGGTCTGCTTGGGGCCGCACGCGGCGGCGGACGCCGCCACGAGCGCCACGAGCGCGATTCTGGTCCTGTACATCCGCATCCTCGGTGATGGACTGTGGCGGTCGCCCCGCCTCGCCGCGGAGCGAGCGCCGGCGTGTCCCGGATCGTGGAGGGTCCGCCGGAACTTTCGGTCCCACGCGCCGGGACGGGGGTGCGCGGGCCGCCGCCAGCTCCCCGATCTCACCCTTAATGACACGCGTGAGGCCGCGGACCCTGCCGGGCTCAGAGGTCGCCGCCGTCCGGGAGCCATGCGGCCAGGCGCTCGCGCAGCAGGCGCAGCGCCTTGCCCATCTGGGCCTCCACGGTCTTGACGGAGATGTCGAGGGTCCGCGCGATCTCGGCATAGCGTAGCCCGTGCACGCGGCTGAGCTCGAAGACCTCGCGGCAGCGCGCCGGCAGCTCGCGGATCGCCTGGCGGAGCGCCGCATCGATCTCGCGCTCGATCAGCTCGGCGTCGGCGGTGGGCGCCGCCACCCGCTCCGGCGCCAGGTGCGGCTGGCTCCGGCGCGCGATGCGCTCGTGGCGGAGGAGGTTCAGCGCGCGGTTGCGCGTGGCGCGAACGAGGTAGGCGCGGAGCGAGACCTCGAGTGTTATACTCTCGCGACGTCGCCACAGCTCGAGCATGACCTCCTGCGCGATCTCCTCCGCGGCGGCACGGTCGCCCAGCATCCCGTCGGCGACGCCGACGAGCTGCGCGTAGTGCTCGCGGAAGATCGCGTCGAAGGCCTCGGAATCCCCGCCGCGAAGACGGTCGAGGAGCTCACGGTCGGTCACGTCGGCGTGCTGGCCCTCGTCGGCGGGTGGTCCGGGGGACGTGGCGGTGCTCCACGGGGTTCGGCCCGCCTAAGCTACCGGGCCGCGCGGGAGCGAGCAACGGAGCGGCCGACAGCCGCTCGCGGAGATAGGGGTACACGTCGGCTGAAGTGTCGAGATGGGTATGACGAGCGAGAACTCGCACCCGACGCCGCCGGTCGACGCCGTGCCGTGGGACGCGCTGGCCCGCTACCTCTGCGGCGAGAGCCCGCCGGACGAGGTGGAGGCGGTGCGTCGCTGGCTGGACGAGCTGCCGGCCCGCGGCGAACTCCTGGCCGCTCTCGAACGCGCCACCCGGCGCCTCGAGTTCCGCGCGCCGGCCGACCTCGACGTCGAGGCCGCGCTGCGCCGGGTCCGTGCCCGCCGCGACGAGCCGGCGCTGCGCCTCGTGCCGGGCGCCGCCAGCCCGGCGCCGGAACCCGCCCGAGCGCGCTGGCGTACGATCGGCATCCGGATTGCGGCGGCGGTCGCGCTCGTCGTGGGCGGTACGCTCGTCTGGCGCGCCACCCACCAGACGGCGGGCGGCGTGGCGACCGTCGTGGCGCGCACGTACACGACGCGGGTCGGCCAGACCGACTCGGTGCGGCTGCCGGACGGCAGCCGTGTCCTCCTCGGCGCGGCGAGCCGCCTCGTCGTTGCCGCGGGCTTCGGCGAGCCCGCGCGTGAGGTCGAGTTGACGGGAGAGGCGCTATTCGACGTCCGGCACGATGCCGCGCACCCGTTCCGGGTGCGCGCCGGCTCGGCCACGATCCAGGACGTCGGCACGACGTTCACCGTGCACAGCGATGGCGGCGAGGGTGTGCGCGTGGTCGTCACCTCGGGCGCCGTGCTGCTGAAGGCCGCGGGCGCGCGGCCCGACGCCGGCGTCACGCTCCATGCCGGGGACCGCGGCACGCTCTCGCCCGACGGCCGCGCCGTGGCCGAGCGCGACGCGGCGACCGCGGCCGACCTGGCCTGGACGACCGGGCAGCTTGTCTTCGAGGATGCGCCGCTGAGCCGCGTCGCCGCCGACCTCCAACGCTGGTACGGCGTCGAGCTCGACGTCAGCGACCCGTCGCTGGCCGGACGGCATCTCACGGCGTCCTTCAAGGGGGAGCGGGTGGACCAGGTGCTGAACGTGATCGCGCTGGCGCTGGGCGCGCGCGTCGAGCGGCACGGCGACCGGGCCGTGCTGCGCGGCGCCGCGGGGGGAGTGACGCCGCGGTGAGCCCGGCCCGGCGCGCGGTTCGGCCCCTCGCCGCGCTCGGCGTCGCCGCCGGGCTGGCGCTCTCGCGTCCGGCCGCGGGCGCCACGCCGGCCCAGGGCGCCGCACCGGCCGCGTGCGCGACGGACGACCCGCCGCCGGCGGCCAGCGCGGGGCAGGGCTGGCCCGCGGCGCTCGCCCGCACCATTTCCTTCCACGCCCGCGAGATCTCGCTCCGCGACGCGCTCGACCGGCTCGCCGCCGTCGCCGGGATCCGGCTCTCCTACAGCGCCGAGCTGCTCCCGCTTGGCCGGCGCGTCTGTGTCTCCCACGACTCGGTCGCCCTCGGCGACGCGCTGACCGAGCTGCTCCGCGGAACTGCGGTCGTGCCCGTGGTGGCGGGGAGCGACCTGGTCGTGCTGGCGCCGGCGCCCGCGGCCGCCGCGGCCGCCGAGCCGCCGCCGCAGAGCGTGGTGGTCCTCGACCGCGTCGTCGTCACCGGCAGCCCGGCCGGCGCCGCGCAGCGTCCGCTCGCGGTCGCGCTCGGCGTGGTCGACGGCCGGGAGCTGGAGAGGCAGGCGGCCGGCACGCTCGCGCAGACGTTCGACGGCGCCGTGCCCGGCGTCTGGGTGTGGGAGCAGTCGCCCGCGAGCCTGCTGGCGCAGTACGGCAGCGTCCGCGGCGCCAGCTCCTTCGGGCTCAGCTACCCGAAGGTGTACATCGACGGCATCGAGGTCGCCAACCCGCTGCTGGTGACGCAGATCGCGCCGGAGGCGATCGAGCGGGTCGAGGTCATCCGCGGGCCGCAGGGGGCCGCGCTCTACGGCGCGGACGCGATCAGCGGCGTGACGAACATCGTCACGCGCCACGATACGCCGGATCCCGGCGCGCCGCGCGCCCGCATCCAGTCGCGCTTCGGGCTGGCGAACAGCGCGTTCGTTCCCCGCTCCGCGCTCTCCCAGGACCATTCGCTCGCGTTGAGCGTCGGCTCCAACGCGAGCTCCGCGGGGCTGACCGTCGACTTCGGCAGCGTCGGCGAGTTCATCCCCGGCGGATACGCGCGCCACGTGGCCGCCAGCGGGAGCGCCCGGCAGGTGCGCTCGCGCAGCATCCTGACGGGCACGCTCCGCTTCTTCGCCGAGCGGGCCGGCGCGCCGCCGAGCCCGCTCCTCCCCGATGCCGCATCGCAGGGGATGGCCCTCGGCGCCACGGGCGCCTCCGCCTCCACCCCAACCGGCAGCGACCAGTCCGTCGTGCAGTACACGCTCGGGATGCAGGCGGCGTTCATGCCGACGGACCGTTGGACCCACACCTTCGTCGCCGGCGTCGACGGGTACACGCTCGGCGGCGTCCTCGACACGGGCGCGCCCGTGCCGTCGCCGGTCGATTCGGCGCTCCGGGCCGCGCGGGGCGGCGCCGACCGTGCCACGTTCCGCTTCAGCACGGTCGGCCGCTTCGACCTGGGGCGCCGCGCCTCGGCGACGCTGACGTTGGCGGCGGAGCAGTCGGTCCTGCGCCAGCGCACGCGCGACGCGCTGGATGCCGCGCCGGCGACGGCCGATGCGCCGGACGGCGAGGCGGCGGCCGCCGCCGCGTGGCGCCCGCGCGACCGCGGCGATGCGGACGTCGCCGCCATCCGCTACGTCGACTGGCGGAGCAACAGCGGGCTCAGCGCGCAGACGAACCTGACGCTCCTCGACCGCTTCTTCCTCACCGCGGGTGCGCGGCTCGAGCGCGGCGAGGACGGACTCGGCCTGAGCCGCTTCGCCACGCTCCCGCTGCTCGGGGGCGCCTGGATCGGCGAGCGCGGCCCGGTCACGCTGAAGCTCCGCGCCGCCTACGGGAAGGGGATCCGCTGGCCGCAGACGCCGGCGCGGGCGAGCGCGTGGAACGACCTCCGCGCCCTGCTCCAGAGCGCCTACCTCGCGCCCGAGGAGCAGGCGGGCGTCGAGGGCGGCTTCGACCTCATGGTCGGCCGCACGCTGCGCCTCGAGGTCACTCGCTTCGACCAGACCGCGTCGGGCCTCATCCAGCGCGTCGGCACGGCGGGCGACACCGCCCGCGTCGGCCGGCCCGACCCGGCGCCGATCGACTACGTGCTCCAGAACGTCGGCCGCATCTCCAACCGCGGGTGGGAGATGCAGGGCACGGTCGAGCGCGGCCGGCTCGCGCTCACCGGCTCGCTCGCGCTCGTCGACAGCCGCGTCCAGCGGCTGGCCGACGGCTACACCGGCGACCTCCGCCCCGGCGATCGCATGCTCGGCGTCCCGGCGCGCACGATGAGCCTCACGGCGAATTGGTCGGGCTCCGGCTGGAACGGCTCCGTGACGGCGTACCGCGCCGCCGACTGGATCAACTACGACCGGCTCGCGCTCGCCCGGGCCTGCGCCGGCGTGGACTACGACGGGCGCGACTTCGTGGGGACGAACCTGCGCGACTACTGGCGCGAGTACGCCGGCATCACGCACCTGCGCGCGACCTGGAACCGGGAGCTCAGCCGCGGCCTCACGCTCACGGTGGCCGGCGATAACCTGCTGAACCGGCAGCGCGGCGAGCCCGACGACATCACCGTGCTCCCGGGGCGGACCCTTTCCGTCGGGCTGCGGGCGGCGTTCTGACGTCCGGTCCCGCGCTCGATGGTCCGGTGGGGGCGGGGCCCCCCCCCCCCCCCCCCGGCCCCCCCCCCCGCCGGGGGCGCGGCCCCCCCCCCCCCGCTCAT
>JADGGV010000103.1 GCA_019689775.1 Gemmatimonadota bacterium | reverse complement strand
CCCCCCCGGCGCCCGCGCCCCGGCGCGCCGCCGGCCGGCGCGCCGCGCGGCCCCCCCCCGGGGGGGTCCACCGTGGCGCCGCCGCCGCTCGGCTCACCGTCCGCCGGAGGCCCCGATGCCCCACGCCCGATCCCTTGCCAGCGTCGTCGTCCTCGCCCTCTCCGTCCTGGCCGGTCCAGCCGGCGCGCAGACGCGCGGCGTGTTGCCGGCGCCCGACCGGCGCCCGGGCGAGGGGGACGGGCCGTTCGCCCGGCTGGTCCTGCGGGGCGGCATCATGATCGACGGGACCGGCGCGCCGCCCGTCGGCCCCGTCGACATCGTGATCGAGGGCGACCGCATCGCGGAGATCCGGAGCGTCGGCGCGCCCGGCGTGCCGATCCCGCCGGAGCGACGGCCGAAGCCCGGCGACAAGGAGCTCGACGTCTCCGGGATGTACGTGCTCCCCGGCTTCGTGGACGGGCACGGCCACATCGGCGGCGCGGCGCAGGGTACGCCGGCCGAATACGTCTACAAGCTGTGGATGGCGCACGGCGTCACGACGGTGCGCGACCCGGGCTCGGGAAACGGCGTCGACTGGACGTTGAGGGAGCGGCAGCGGAGCGCGCGCAACGCCATCGTCGCCCCGCACCTGTTCGTCTACGTTCGGCCGGGGATGGGGTGGGACCGCGGCGTGCCGACCACGCCGCAGGCGGCCCGCGAGTGGGTGCGCTTCGTCGCGAAGAAGGGCGTCGACGGGCTCAAGCTCACGTCCTACGACCCGGCGGTCATGGCCGCGCTCATCGACGAGGCCCGGAAGCTCGGCCTCGGCACTCAGGCGCACCTGGCGCAGACCGGCGTGGCCCGCATGAACGGACTCGCCGCCGCGAGGCTCGGCCTCGGCTCCCTCGAGCACTGGTACGGGCTCCCCGAGGCGCTCTTCGACGCGCAAACCGTGCAGGATTTCCCCGACGACTACAACTACAACGACGAGTACGACCGCTTCGGTCAGGCGGGGCGGCTCTGGAAGCAGGCGGCGGCGCCCGGGAGCGAGACGTGGGAGCGCGTCATGGACGAATTCCTGCGTCTCGACTTCACGTTCGAGCCGACGCTGACCATCTACGAGGCGACGCGCGACGTGATGCGCGCGCGGAACGCCGATTGGCACGCGACGTACACGCTGCCGTCGCTCTGGGCGTTCTATCAGCCGAACCGGGAGAACCACGGCTCCTTCTGGTACGACTGGACCACGCAGGACGAGATCGAGTGGAAGAACAATTTCCGGATCTGGATGCGGTTCCTGAACGAGTACAAGAACCGCGGCGGGCGGGTGTGCACCGGCTCCGACTCGGGCTTCATCTACAAGCTCTACGGCTTCGACTACATCCGGGAGCTGGAGCTGCTCCAGGAGGCGGGCTTCCATCCGCTGGAGGTGATCCGGGCCGCGACGCTGTGCGGCGCGGAGCTGCTCATGAAGCCGAAGGGGCAGGAGCCCGATTTCGGCATCCTGCGGCCGGGCGCGCGGGCCGACCTCGTCGTGGTGCCGGAGAACCCGCTGCACAACCTGAAGGTCCTCTACGGCACGGGGACGCTCAAGCTGAACGACCGGACCGGGCAGGTCGAGCGGGTCGGCGGCGTCCGGTACACGATCAAGGACGGCATCATCTACGACGCGCACCAGCTCCTGGCGGACGTGGCGCGGATGGTCGAGGCGGCGAAAAAGGCGCCCGTGGCGGCGTCCCCGCAGACGCCGCAGCCGGACGACGTCCCGTGAGCCGGGCCCGGCGGCGGCGCGCCACGCCGCCGGAGCGCTCCGCCGTCCTGGCCGCGGGGCTGACGCTGCTCCTCGGCGCGGCGCTCCCGCTTCGGGCGCAGACCGCGCCCGGGGCGCGCCGAAGCCCGGCCGACCCCGCGTCCTCCGCGCGCGGCGTGGCCGCGCCGGACGCCGCGGCCGCATTCCCGGGCACGCTCGCCGACACGCTCGATGCCGCCGAGCGCCGCATCGCGGCCGCGGTCGCCGCGCGGCACGAGGAGGCGGTCGCCTTCCTCCAGCGCGTGGTCGACGTGAACAGCGGGACCGGCAACCTCGCCGGCGTGCGCGAGGTCGGGCGCCTCTTCCGCGCGCGGCTCGATTCGCTCGGCTTCGCCACGCGCTGGGTGAGCCCGGCGGGCGCGGAGGCGCGCGCTGGCGACCTCTTCGCCGAACGCGACGGCCCCTCCGGCCGGCGCGTCCTCCTCATCGGCCATCTCGACACGGTCTACGAGCCCGACGACCCGTTCCAGCGCTTCGTGCGGCTGGACTCCCTCGCCCGCGGCCCGGGCACGATCGACGCCAAGGGCGGCGCCGTCGCGATCCTCTACGCGCTGGTCGCGCTCCACGACGCCGGCGTGCTCGACGGCGCGCGCATCGTCGTCGGCCTCATGGGCGACGAGGAGACCCCCGCGCACCCGTTCGGCGCCAGCCGCGCCGAGCTCCTCGCCCAGGCGCGGCGCAGCGACGTGGCCCTCGCCTTCGAGCCCGCCGCCAACGGCACGATCGGCGCCGCGACGCCCGTCCGCCTCGGCTTCGCCGGCTGGCGGCTGCGCATCCCGGTCGATCCCGCCGGGAACACGCCGCGCGCCGACGCGCTCGGCCGCGCCCGGTCGCTCGTGCGCCGGTTCGGCGAGCTTGCCGCCGGGGAGCCGAACCTCGAGATCTATCCGCTCGGCGCGCGCGAGGAGGCGGCCGGCGGCGCGGTCGGCGGCGACGCCGCCTCCGGCGCCGCCCTGACCGCGATCGTCGTCGAGGGCGGGGTCCGCGCGGCCAGCAGCCGTCAGCTCGAGGACGCCCGGCGGCGGATGCGGCGCCTGATCGCCGAGCATGGCGACGTCCGGCTGGAGTTCGACGCCGATCCCTACCCCGGGATGCCGCCGCGCCCGGAGAACTTCGCGCTGCTGCGCGCGCTCGACGCCGTCAGCCGCGCGCTCGGCGACGGTCCCGTCGTCGCCGGCGACCCGTCGAAGCGCGGCGGCGGCGACATCTCCTTCGTCGCCGAGGTCGTCCCGGGCCTCGACGGCCTCGGCCCGGCGGGTGGCGGCGCGCACTCCCCGCAGGAGATGGTCGACCTGCGCTCGCTCGCCGCCGCGACGCGCCGCGCCGCCATCCTTGTCTACCGCCTGACGCGCGGCGGCTGAGCGCCGGGGAGCGCCCCGGGGGCCTGGCCTCCTCGCCCGATCCGGGCTATTCCTATGGCGGACGCGCCCACGCGCGACCGGCTCCGCGGACCCGAACCTCCAGACCGATGAAGCGACGCGACTTCCTCCGCCACGGCGCCGTCGGCGCCTCCGTCCCGCTCCTCGGCGGCGCCTCCGCGCTCGGGGCCGCCCCGGCCGAGCCCCCGCTGCACCCGGCCATCGCGGCGCTCCGGCCGCTCAAGTCGGAGGAGCCCCCGCCGATCAGCGAGGCCGAGATGGCCGAGCGCCGCCACGCGGCGCAGCGCCTCATGGCGGAGCAGGGCATCGACGCCCTCTTCATCGAGCCGGGCGCGAACCTCCTCTACTTCACGGGCATCCGCTGGGGGCGCAGCGAGCGTCTCTTCGGCATGCTGCTGCCGAAGCAGGGCGACGCGGTGTTCATCTCGCCGGCGTTCGAGGCGCGGCGCGCCGGGAGCCAGATCGGCGACCGCTACGAGATCCGCGCCTGGGAGGAGGACCAGAGCCCCTACCGGCTGATCGCGGACACGCTCGGCGGCTGGGGCGTCAAGACGGGCACGCTCGCCGTCGACGAGAGCGCCCGCTACTTCATCCCCTACGCGATGGCCACGGCCGCGCCCGCGCTGCGCACGACCACCGCCGAGACGATCACGCGCCCGTGCCGCGGGGTGAAGAGCGCGCACGAGATCGAGATCATGCGCTTCGCCAACCGCGTCACGCTCGAGGCGTACCGCGCGGCGCTCCAGACGCTGCGCGAGGGGATGACGCAGGCGGAGGTCGGCCAGAACCTGCGGGCGGCGTTCCGGAAGCTCGGTTACGAGGGCGGCGGGCTCGTCCTGTTCGACGAGTCCTCGGCCTACCCGCACGGGCTCGAGAACCCGCGGCCGCTCCAGACCGGTCAGATCGTCCTGATCGACGGCGGCACGAACGTCCACGGCTACGAGTCCGACATGACCCGCACCGTCGTCTTCGGCACGCCCACGGACGAGCAGCGCCGGGTCTTCGACATCGTCCACGAGGCGCAGGCGCGCGCGCTCGCCTTCGCCGCCCCCGGGAAGAAGTGCGGCGAGGTCGACGCCGTCGCCCGGAAGGTCATCACGGATGCCGGCTTCGGGCCCGACTACAAGTTCTTCACCCACCGCCTCGGCCACGGCATCGGGCTCGAGGGGCACGAGTGGCCGTACCTCGTCCGGGGGAGCGAGATCGTGCTCCGCCCCGGGATGACGTTCAGCGACGAGCCCGGCATCTACCAGTACGGCAAGTTCGGCGTCCGGCTCGAGGACATCATGGTCATCACCGAGCGCGGCGCCGAGCTGCTCACCCCGCAAGCGACGTCGCTTGCACCGACGCTCGCGTGAGCTTCCCGACCGCCCTCGTCCTGCACCCGGACTGCGCCCGCCACGACACCGGCTGGCGCCACCCGGAGCACCAGGGCCGGCTTCCCGCGATCGTCGAGGCGATCTACCGGGACACGCCGGCGCTCCAGGAGCACATCCTCCAGCGCGAGGGCGTCCCCGCGACCGTCGAGGATCTGGCCCGCGTCCACACGCCCGAGCACATCGCGCTCGTGCACCGGGCCGCCGAGCGCGCCGAGCTCGGGCGTCCCGTGCCGCTCGACGCCGACACCGTCGTCTCGACGGCCTCCTGGGATGCCGCGCTCGCCGCCGCCGGCTGCGCGATCACCGCGTGCGACATCGTCCTGGCCGGCGAGGCCGCCACGGCCTTCGCCCTCTGCCGCCCGCCCGGCCACCACGCCACCGCCTCGGAGGCGATGGGCTTCTGCCTCTTCAACAACGTCGCGGTGGCCGCGCGGGCCGCGCAGGCGCGGCGCCCCGGCGCGCGCATCCTGATCGTCGACTGGGACGTCCACCACGGCAACGGCACGCAGGACATCTTCTACGACGACGGCAGCGTCTACTACCTCTCGCTCCACCTCCGCGACCACTACCCGGGCACCGGTCACACCTTCGAGACCGGCGTCGGGGCGGGGGAGGGCACCACGCGCAACATTCCGCTCCCGCGCGGAACGACCGGCGACGACTACCTCCGCCTCGCCCGGGCGGCGCTCGCCGAGGCCTTCGCCGCCTTCGCGCCGCAGCTCGTGCTCGTTTCGGCCGGCTACGACTGCCTCGCCGGCGACCCGCTCGGCGGGCTCCACCTCGAGCCGCGCGACCTGCACGCGTTGACGCGCGAGATCATGGAGCGCGGCGGCGGCGTACCGATCGTCGCCGCGCTCGAGGGCGGCTACGCCCCGGCGCGCGTCGGCGCCGGCGTGGTCGATACGCTGCGCGCGTTCGCGGGGCTGCCGCCGAAGGAGTGATCTGCGGTGCGGCGAATCGGTGTTGCCGTTCCCGCGCCCGCTTTCGCTTGCGCGCTCAGCCCGGAACGGCGGGGGGCGGGAGCGAAAGCGGAAGGGATCCGGCGGACTGCGTGTGAGCGCGCCCGGCCGCGGAATGTGACCCGACCGGGGCCGGGTCCGTCAGTTGCATCAGCCGGCGCCGCGGCCGCGAGGGTCCGGTGCCGATCTCGAACCCAGGCAAGGGGAGGACTGGGATGAAGATACGTATGGCGGGTGCGGTCGTGGCGTTGACGCTTGCGGTCGCGGGGAGCGCGAGCGCGCAGGTGGCGTGGGACTCTCCGATGCTGGCCTCGCCCCGGCAGATCCCGGGGCTCGGGATCCACCTGATGTCGCCGACGTACGGCGACCTCGGCGTGATGGGCACGTGGCGGGCGCGAACCGGGAACATCGGCCTGCGCTTCGGCGTCGCCGACGACGGCGGCCCGAACGACGACGTCGCCGTCTTCGGTGGCGTCGACGTGCAGGAGATGATCGCGCCGGCGTCGGCCGACTTCCCGCTGGACGTGGCCTGGGCCGCCGGGGTCGGGCTCGGCGCCGGCGATGCGGGCGCCCTCGTCAGCGTGCCGCTCGGCCTCTCGCTCGGCCGCGCGCTGCGCAGCAGCTCGGCCACGTTCACGCCCTACGTCACGCCACGCGTGATCCTGGACGCCTTCTTCGGCGACGGCGACAGCGAGCTCGACCTCCGGCTCGCCTTCGACGTCGGGGTGGACCTCACGCTCCAGCCCGGGTGGAGCATCCGCTTCGGCGGCTCGTTCGCCGACCGGGACGCCGTCTCGATCGGCGCCGTCTTCCACCCGTCGGGCCTCGGCGGTCGCGCGGCCTCGGTCCGCTGACCGTGGCAGCAGGCGTCCGTTGACCCCTTCCGCGGCCGGGATCTACATTCCGGCCATGGCCTTGACGTCGCGCCCCACGATCGCGCGCCCGTGATGTCGATCCGCGCCGCCGCCAGGATTGGGCCTGGGGCGGCGTTCCCTCCGGGGAGCGAGGCGTTCTATCGCCACGTGGCCCGGCTCGTCGATCTCGGGCCGCCGCAGGAATTCGTCGTCGTGCCCTGCGGCGCGGGCACGACGGCCGACTTCCTGTGCGCGCTCACCGGCGCGGCCGGCGCCGGCGTCGATCCGGACCCGGAGCTGGTCGCGGCCGCCAACGCGCGCGTCCGCGTGACGCACCACGAGGAGCGGCTCCACTTCGACGCCGCCCCGGTGACGGACCTCCCGTACCGGGACGGCGTCTTCGACGTCGCCATCGGCGAGATGGGGCTCGCCGCCGCCGCGGATCCCGCCGCCGCGATCATGGAGCTGGTCCGCGTCACCCGCCCGTTCGGCGCCGTCGTCCTCGTGCAGCTCGCCTGGGCGACCCGGGTCGATCCCGAGCGCGAGCGCATCCTCGTCGAGCACCTCGGCGTGCGCCCGTTTCTGCTCGTCGAGTGGAAGCAGATGCTGCGCGAGGCCGGCGTCGTCGATCTCCACGTCGAGGACTGGACCGAGGCCGCCGAGAGCTTGCTCGTCCGCGGCAACGTGCTCGGCGGGCTGGCCGAGCCCGGCGAGCCGGTCGGCGGCCTCGGGTTCGGCGCGCGCTGGCTCGGCCGGCTCGGCCTCGGCCGCCTGCGCTCCGCCTTCGGCCGCGGCAAGGAGCTGCACCGCCTCATCGTCCGGGAGCGCGTCCTCGGCCTCACCCTGATCAAGGGCACGCGCTGGGACTCGAGCGCGCCCACCTCCCCCTGACCCGGCCTTTCGATCCCCGCCGGCAACGGCCATCTTTAGGACCTCGGCGGGCCACGCCGGGCGGCCCGTCGCGGCCCCGTGGCCGCGCGCGTTTCATCGGCATGGCTGCCGCCGCTCGCGAGCCGCACGCCGCCACCGCGAACCCGGAGCGCCTCGACGTGTCCGACTTTAGCCGACTTCGGTCGCAGCTCCCCGAGATCCAGGGCGCGCTGCGCGAGCTGGGCCTCGACGGCTGGCTGCTCTACGACCTGCGCGCCCGCAACAAGGTCGCCGGCGGCCTGCTCGGTCTCGGCGACCTCACGCGCCGCTACTTCGTCCTCATCCCCGCCGACGGCGAGCCCTCGGCCATCGTGCATCGCATCGAGGAGGCGCCGTGGGCCGCCTGGCCGTGGCCGCGCGAGAGCTACTCGGCGTGGCGCGAGCTCGACGAGCGCCTGGCCTCGCTCCTCGCCGGCCGGGCGCGCGTCGCCATGGAGGTCTCGCCGGGCGACGCCGTGCCGATCCTCGACCTCGTGCCCGCCGGCGTCGTCGAGCTCGTCCGCCGCGCCGGCCCCGAGGTCGTCAGCTCCGGCGAGCTGGTCAGCCGCTTCTACTCCCGCTGGAGCGACGACGACCTCGCGTCGCACCGGCGGGCGGCCGTCGCCCTCGCCCAGGTCGCGCAGGCCGCCTTCACCCGCCTCGCGCGCACCCTCGCCGACGGCGGCGCCGTCACCGAGGCCGATGTCCGCGAATGGGTCCTGGCCGACCTCGAGCGCCACGGCGTCGCGAGCGGTGCGGACTGCCATGTCGCCAATACGGTCAACGCCGCCGACCCGCATTACTATGTCGTTGGCCGCGGCGCGCCGTTACTCCGGGGGGACGTCGTCCTCCTCGACCTGTGGGGGAAGGAGGCCGAGGACCGGCCGTTCGCCGACCAGACCTGGATGGCGTACCTCGGGCCCCGCGTGCCGGACCGCCTGGCCGAGCTGTTCGCGATCATCCGCGACGCGCGCGACACCGCCGTCGAGTTCGTGCGCGACGCCTGGACGACGGGCCGCCCGATCGCCGGCTACGAGGTCGACGACGTCTGCCGCGGCGTCGTCGCCGCCCGCGGCTACGGCGAGGCGTTCGTGCATCGGACCGGCCATTCGATCGATCAGGCGATCCACGGGATGGGCCCGAACATCGACAACCTCGAGACGCACGAGACGCGGCGCCTGATTCAGGGGGTCGGCTTCTCCATCGAGCCGGGCATCTACCTGCGCGGCGACGTCGGCCTCCGCACCGAGATCGACGTCTACGTGGGCCCCGACGGCCCGGAGGTCACCACCCCGGGACCGCAGCACACGATCCTCGCGTTGTACGCCGGGTGAGCATGGTCGAGCGGGCGCGACGGGAGCGGGAGCAGACGCCCGCGATCGAGGAGGCGACGGAGGAGGCCGGCGCCGGCGACAGAGCCGGCGCGCTCGGGCCCGACGATACCGAGGAGCCCGAGCGCGGGCGGCGTGGGTTCCTCGGGCCGCCGACCGGCTACTACTTCTACGGCGTCGTGCGCTCCCGCGGCGCCTGGCGCCAGCGCGGCGCGGAGCGTGAGGAGATCGTCCGCGTGCGCTATCGCGACCTCGAGGCGCTGGTCAAGTCGGTCCCGTTCCGCCTCCCGGTCATGGATGCCGAGCACGTGCAGGACCACCAGCGCGCGGTCGAGGCGATCCTGCGGCGGAGCACGATCCTCCCCGCGCCGTACGGCGTCGTGTTCCGCGGTCGGCGCGGCGTCGTCCGCTTCCTCGAGGACCAGTACCTCGTCCTGGACGAGGGGCTCGCCTTCCTCGAGGGCCACTTCGAGCTGCGGCTGCACATCGTCCCCGCGGCGCCCGGCGACCCGCCGGCCGAGCTCGAGGACCTGGCCGTGCACGCCTACGCGGAGCTGCGGCGCTTCGCCCGCGCCGCGATCCCGTTCCCGAGGGATGGCCGGCGGCTCATCACCGCGGCGTTCCTCGTGGAGCGCAACGCCTGGATCGAGTTCATCAACCGCTCGGACGACCTGAGCAGCGCCCACCCCGAGCTCATCTTCGACGTGACCGGGCCGTGGCCGCCGTACGACTTCGTCCACATGAGCGTCTGATTGCCCCCGGAAGCGCACCCGCCGATGCTGGTGGAGGTCGCCGTACCGGTCCCGCTCCCGCGCACGTTCACGTACCGCCTCGACGGCGCCACGGTCGAGGCGGGCACGCGCGTCCGCGTCCGCTTCGGCGGGCGGCGTCTGCTCGGCTGGGTGGTCGGTCGCGCGGACGAGGGCGCGGCGCCCGCGAAGATCCTCCCGGTCGAGGAGGTCCTCGAGGCCGAGCCGAGCCTCCCCGGTGAGCTCCTGCGCCTCTGCCGCTGGATCGCGGACTACTACCTCGCGCCGCTCGGCCAGGTGATCCGCACGGCGCTTCCCGCGGTGCTCTCCGATACGGCCCGCCGTGACCCGCCCGTGAAGACCCGGCGGCTGCTCCGCCTCACGCGGGAGCTGCCATCGCTCACGCTCCGCGACGAGGTCTTCGGTCGCGCGCGCCGCCAACGCGAGCTCTACGAGTTCCTCGAGGCCGTCGGCGGCTTCGCCGAGAGCGCGCACCTGGCCGAGCAGGCTGGCTTCTCCCACGCGGTGCAGCGTGCCCTGGTGCAGCGTGCGCTCGCCGCCTTCGTCGACGAGGAGCTGAGCCGGGACCCGTTCCTGGCCATCCCCGTCGAGCCGCCGCGCGCGCTGACGCTCACCCCGGCGCAGGCCCGGGCCGTCGCGGCGCTCGTCGGCGCCGCGCGCACCCCGCC
>JADGGV010000799.1 GCA_019689775.1 Gemmatimonadota bacterium | reverse complement strand
CCCACTCGCCCACTCTCCCGCTCACGCGCTCTCCCGCTCCCCCACCCG
Organism: Gemmatimonadota bacterium; assembly: GCA_019689775.1. Taxonomy (GTDB): domain Bacteria; phylum Gemmatimonadota; class Gemmatimonadetes; order Longimicrobiales; family RSA9; genus JADGGV01. The sequence goes on along the minus strand of JADGGV010000799.1, from coordinate 1,201 downwards.
CCTACGCTTCCACTTGCCCGCCACGCCACGCGCCCGCCGCGGCATTGACGGGGACACGCGGGCGCTGCATCCATAGAAACATCCGTCCCCACGAAACCGCGCGGGGCGCGGCGTGCCGCGCCCCGTCGCCCCCGCGAAGTCCCGGCGACGCGCGCGCCGCCCCGGCGAGCCGGCCGGGAAGCTCCGCGGATCCGTATCTCCCAACCGGTCCGATCCCATCCCGGCGCGGACCGGTCTGCGTCGCGCGACGTCTGCCGACCGCATCGGCCGGCGCGCCGCGGCGCGGGCCGGGCGACCTCGCGCTCATCGTCCGCCGGAGAGGCGCCGGCGGACCCGAACCGCCGCAACGCCGGAGGTGCAACGCCACGGACGAGATCCCACGCAACGACGATGCGTCTGCCGCGCCGCTGCGGAGACACGATCGGCCGCGCCCCGGCGAGCCGTGCCGGCTTGTCCAGGGCGCCCACCGGGCCCGATCGACCCCGACCGGCCCTAACCCCCAGGAGGCCGTATGAAGAAGCTCGTGGCAACGACGATCATCCTCGCCGCGACCGTGGCCCTCCAGGCGGCGCCCGCCCGGGCGCAGGACAGCGGCTGCCGGATCATCTGCGCGCCCGTCTTCGTGGCGCAGCCCGGGCTGGTGGTCCAGAACGCCATCAACGCACCGGAGCTTGACGCCCAGGGGAGCACGCCCGCATCGGAGACCGATTTCCTGCTCCGCTTCACGACCGTCGTCCCGACCGAGGTCCAGCGTCTGGCGTTCGTCGCGCTGGTGCAGTGGTTCCCGTCCAACAAGAAGGCCGTCGCGGCGAACGGGGAGAAGTACAACTTCAACGCGCCGGCGTTCGTCTACGGTCCCGTGGTCAACCTCTTCACCGCCGGCCCGATCTCGGCCAGCGTCGACGCGCTCGGCGTCTACGCCAAGTCCGGCAAGACCGGCGACTACAAGCACGTCTTCGCCATGGAGGGGATCGCCGGCCTGAACCTCGGCTCCATGATGAAATCCATGGGGCCGTACCTCGGCGGCGTCTCGCTGAACGTCCTCTACTCGCAGCAGATCAGCGACCGCGTTCCGGACTTCAACGGGCACAAGAAGCTCACGCCGAACCTGCTCTTCCTGGTGACGCTGCCGATCGCTCCGCTGCCGCACTGACCCCGGCGCGTGGCCGAGGGCGGGAGGCCGAGGGGGTGAGTGGAGGAG
>JADGGV010000798.1 GCA_019689775.1 Gemmatimonadota bacterium | reverse complement strand
GTCCGCCCGGGGCTCCGCCGGAGCGCGGCCGACCGCGACGTCGTTGAGGCGGCGTACCCGACGACGTACGTTCGACGCCGACTCTCCCTTGCTCCCCCCGGAGGTGGACCCCATGGCCAGGTACCGGAACATCCTCGAGACGATCGGCCGCACGCCGGTCGTGAAGATCGGCAAGCTCGCGCCGCCGAACGTCGACCTGTACGTGAAGATCGAGGCGTTCAACCCCGGCGGGTCCGTGAAGGATCGCCTGGCGCTCGGCGTCATCGAGGATGCCGAGCGCAGCGGCGCGCTGAAGCCGGGGCAGACCGTCGTCGAGGCGACGAGCGGCAACACCGGGATCGGCCTGGCCATCGTGTGCGCGCAGAAGGGGTATCCGCTCGTCGTCACCATGGCCGAGACGTTCAGCGTCGAGCGGCGCCGGCTCATGCGCTTCCTCGGCGCGAAGGTCGTCCTCACGCCGGCGGCGGCCGGCGGGACCGGGATGGTGCGGAAGGCCGTCGAGCTGGCGGAGACGCACGGCTGGTTCCTCACCCGCCAGTTCGAGAACGAGGCGAACGCCGACATGCACTCGCGCACGACCGCGCGCGAGCTCGTCGACGACTTCGCCGGCCAGCGGCTCGACTACTGGGTCACCGGCTTCGGCACCGGCGGGACGCTCAAGGGCGTGGCGCGCGTGCTCCGCAAGGAGCGCCCGGACACGAAGGTCGTGGTCGCCGAGCCCGCCGAGGCGCCGATGGTCGCCAGCGGCCAGCCGCAGGCACGAAACCCGGACGGCACGCCGGCGGCCCGACACCCGGCGTGGAAGCCGCACCCGATCCAGGGATGGAGCCCCGACTTCGTGCCGAAGCTCACCGGCGACGCGGTCGACGCCGGCCTCGTCGACCGCACGATCGCCGTCTCCGGCCCGGACGCGATGCACTGGAGCCGGGAGCTGGCCCGGAAGGAAGGCATCCTCGTCGGCATCTCCTCGGGCGCCACGTTCGCCGCGGCCATCCAGGTCTGCAAGGAGGCGCCGGCGGGGTCGACCGTCCTCTGCATGCTCCCCGACACCGGCGAGCGCTACCTCAGCACGCCGCTCTTCGCCGACGTCGCCCTCGACATGACGGAGCAGGAGCTCGCGATCGCGCGCTCCACGCCGCTGTACGCGGATGTGTCCGCGTCCGGGTCGGCGGCGGCGACGATCTGACCGCGCAACGCGCGCCGACGTTTGCTTCCCGGCCGCCCGGCCCGCCCCCGTCACAGCGCCGCGGA
>JADGGV010000797.1 GCA_019689775.1 Gemmatimonadota bacterium | reverse complement strand
TTGTTTATAAGAGACAGCCCTCGCGCAGCACCGCCGCGTCGCTGGCCCTCCCGATCCAGAGCGCCGGCAACGCGCCGAACAGCAGGCCGCTCAGCACCGAGATCGCAGCGACGAACGCGACGACGCGCCCGTCCACCCCGACGTGCACCGCCGGGAGCAGCCCCCGCGGCTGGAGTCGCTCCAGCAGTCGCGTGCCCCACCAGCCAAGGAGCAGCCCGAGCCCCCCACCGGCCGTCGCCAGCAGCAGGCTCTCCGTCAGCATCTGCCGCACGATGCGCGGCCGCGCCGCGCCGAGCGAGCGCCGCACCGCCATCTCCCGCCGCCGCCCCGCCGCCTTCACCAGCAGCAGGTTCCCCACGTTCGCGCACGCGATCAGCAGCAGCAGCCCCACCGCGCCCAACAGCACCAGCAGCGCCGTGCGCGTGTCGCCCACCAGGAACTCGTGCAGCGGCGTCATCCCGGCGCCCATCCCCCGGTTCGTCTCCGGGTACTCCCGCTCCAGTCGGGCGACGACGCCCTGGAGCTGCGCCTCCGCCTCCGCCGCCGTCGCCCCCGCGCGCAGCCGGGCGACGACGCGCACCCAGTGCGCGCGCCGAAACCACACCGCCGTCCGGTCCGCCGGGGCCCAGCGCATCGGCACCCACGCGTCCACACCCGGCTCCGGAAACGCGAAGTCCGCACCCATCACCCCAACGACGCGCGCCGGCCGGCCGTTCACTCGCACCATGCGCCCCAGGACGCCCCGGTCGCCCCCGAAGTCCTGCACCCACAGCCGGTGGCTCAGCACGATCACCGGCTCCGCGCCCCGCCACGTCTCCTCCGGACGCAGCGTCCGCCCCAGCGCCGGCTTCACCCTGAGGACCGAGAAGAGGTTGCCCGTCACCTGCACGATCCGCAGCACCCGCGGAGCGCCCGCCGCCCCCGAAAACGGCGAGCCCGCGCCCGCCACCGGTGGCTCCGCGTACGCCGCCACGTCCGCGAACGCCCGCACCCCCTCCTTCCAGTCCAGGTAGTTCGCCGGCGCCGCCGTCTGCCGGTGCCACCCCTTCTCCGCGTTCTCCTCCCACAGCATGTACAGGCGACCCGGATCCGCCACCGCCAGCGGCCGCAGCACCACCGCGTTCACCGCCGAGAAGATCGCCGCGTTCACCCCGATCCCCAGCGCCAGCGTCAGCACGGCCACCAGCGCCCACGCCGGGTTGCGCCGTAGCAGCCGCGCCCCGAACCGCACGTCCGCCCACACCCCGCCCAGGGC
>JADGGV010000796.1 GCA_019689775.1 Gemmatimonadota bacterium | reverse complement strand
GAACAGCGCCACCTGGAGCAGCGGCCCCGTCGGCGCATCCACCGGCGAGTGCAGCCACACGATGTCCGCCAGGTACGCCGCCGACGCCACCCCGCCGATGATCACCCCGCCCGGCAGCGGCAGCAGCAGCGCACCCGCCGCGATCACCACGATGTACAGCGGCGGAAACTCGCTCCGCGGCCCCCCCGTCACGTGCACCGCCACCGTCACCGCCAGCACGTCGAACAGGACCTGCCCGTACAGAAAGCTCCGCCCCGGCGTCCGCCGCCGCAGATGCGTGTACCACCACCCCGCCAGCGTCACGACCAGCGCCGACACGAACAACAGCGTCGTCAGCAGCGTCGTCACCGGCGGCGCATCCTGCCAAACCAGCACCGCACCGGCGAACAAGCCGGCGGCCAGCGACAGGCGCCCGACGTACAGCCACCGGAGCGTCCGTAACGGATGCGGCATCGCGTCCCGTTCGTGTGCTCTTCAGGAGAGTCCCGCCGACAGGGGAGATCGCCGGCGTCCTTGCGGATCGCCGGCCAAGATAGTCCGCGCTTTTGCAAGTTGCAAGAGCCGAAATTTGCAAGATTCCGGCCAGCACGCCGGGGGTGGTACACGCCTTGCGCCGCGCAACCGGGATTCCCGCCGCTGTGGCAGGGGCAACGGGGGGCGGGCGAGGCGGGGCACGCCTCGCCGCAGGCGCGCGCCGGGTCCTCCGCCGTGGCGGGGAGCACCGTTCACGGGGGGTTGGGATGTCGCTGCGGAACAAGCGAAGCCTCTGGGGGCCGGCGCTACTCGCCGGCGTCATGGTGTTGGCGTGCGCGCCGTCGGCGAGCGCGCAGTACTTCGGGCGCAACAAGGTGCAGTACGAGACGTTCGACTGGCAGGTGATGAGCACGCCGCACTACCGGATCCACTTCTATCCGGCGGAGCGGGAGCACACGGTGGACGCGGCGCGGCAGGCGGAGCGGTGGAACGCGCGGCTCTCGCGCACGTTCCAGCACCGGTTGAGCGAGGTGAAGCCGATCATCCTGTACGCGAACCATCCGGACTTCCAGCAGACGAACGTGATCAGCGGGTTGATCGAGGTCGGGACGGGCGGGGTGACCGAGCCGCTGCGGACGCGCCTGATCATGCCGTTCACGGGGGTCTACGCGGACGACGATCACGTGCTGGGGCACGAGATGGTGCACGTGTTCCAGTTCGACATCGCGTCGTCGGGGGTGGGCGGTGGGCTGGGGTCGATGAACCGGCTGCCGCTGTGGATGATCG
>JADGGV010000102.1 GCA_019689775.1 Gemmatimonadota bacterium | reverse complement strand
GTGTGCGGGCCCGGCGGGTTCGCGGCATCGGCCGACCCCACGAGCCCGGCCGGGACCGCACGGGTTCGCGGGGCCGCGCGGGGCGCGCGGGGCGGGCTGAGGCCGCGACCGGCGGCGCGATCAGTGCCGCGACCGGTGCCGCGATCGGGGTCCGCGCGGTGCCGCGACCGGGGGGCGCGCTTCCCCCGGGGTCTCGCCTCGGCTAACTTCCCGCGTTCCCGGGACACCGGCACACCGCCACACGCACCTCGGAAGCACGACGCAGATGACCTGGACGCTGGACGACGCGAAGCGGCTGTACAACGTGGATGGGTGGGGGATCGGGTACTTCGGGATCAACGACCGGGGTCACGTGACGGTCCACCCGACGAAGGACCCGAATGAGGGGATCGACCTCTACGAGCTGGCGATGGACCTGGCGGCCCAGGGGGTCGGCTTGCCGCTGCTGCTGCGCTTCTCGGACATCCTGCGGACGCGGATCGAGACGCTGGCCGACCGGTTTCAGAACGCGATTCGGGAGTTCGAGTACGAGGGCCGGTACACGACGGTGTACCCGATCAAGGTGAACCAGCAGCGGCACGTGCTGGAGGAGATCGTCGCGTTCGGCGAGCGGTTCGGGGTCGGGCTGGAGGTGGGGAGCAAGCCGGAGCTCCAGGCGGTGCTGGCGCTGACGGAGCGGACGGACCACCTGATCATCTGCAACGGCTACAAGGACGCGGAGTTCCTGCGGCTGGCGCTGATGGGGCAGAAGCTCGGTCACACGGTGCTGATCGTGATCGAGAAGACCGGCGAGGTGGACACGTTGCTGCGGGTGGCGGAGGAGATGGGGGTGACGCCGACGGCGGGGGTGCGCATCAAGCTGTCGGCGACGGGGTCGGGGCGCTGGTCGGAGACGGCGGGCGAGAAGAGCAAGTTCGGGCTGAACGCGTCGGAGCTGGTGCGGGTGCTGGACAAGCTGGAGGCGGCCGGTCGGCTGGACATCCTGCGGATGGTGCACTTCCACCTGGGCTCGCAGATCCCGGACATCCGCAACATCAAGCAGGCGATGACGGAGGTGGCCCGCTTCTACGTCGAGCTGCGCTCGCTGGGCGTGAACGTGGAGTACGTGGACGTGGGCGGCGGGCTGGGCGTCGACTACGAGGGCTCGCGCTCGACGGCGGCGGCGAGTGTGAACTACTCGATCCAGGAGTACGCGAACGACATCGTCTACACGCTGGCGGAGGCGTGCCGGGAGAACGACCAGCCGATGCCGCACATCATCAGCGAGTCGGGGCGTGCGCTCACGGCGCACCACGCGCTCCTGCTGGTGAACGTCATCGACCTCGAGACGCAGATCGTGGAGGCGCCGGGCGAGATCCCGGAGGATGCGCACTCGCTGCTGCACGACCTTGAGGCGACGTACCGCGACATCGACGAGCGTAGCCTGCGCGAGGTCTACCACGACACGACGTTCGCGAAGGAGCAGGTGCAGATCCACTTCAACAGCGGCACCCTGTCGCTGCGGGAGCGGGCGCAGGCCGAGCGGTTCGTGCTGGCGATCATGAACCGCGTGGCGCGGCTGGCGGTGAAGGACCCGGAGGAGTACGGCGACATCCTGCCGGACCTGAAGGCGCAGCTCGTGGACCGCTACTTCTGCAACTTCTCGGTCTTCCAGTCGCTCCCGGACCACTGGGCGATCGACCAGCTCTTCCCGATCATGCCGATCCACCGGTTGGACGAGGAGCCGACGCGCCACGGCACGCTCCAGGACGTGACCTGCGACTCGGACGGCAAGATCGACACGTTCGTCGGCTGGCGCCGCCCGAAGCCGAGCTTGGAGCTGCACGCCTTCAACCGCGACGAGCCCTACATCCTGGGCATCTTCCTGACCGGCGCCTACCAGGAGATCCTCGGCGACCTGCACAACCTCTTCGGCGACACGAACGCGGTGCACATCCGCCGCACGGCGGCCGGCTACGAGGTCGGCGACCTCGTGCACGGCGACACCGTCACGGAGGTGCTCAACTACGTGCAGTTCAACGCGCAGGACCTGATCGCCACGTTCCGGCGCAAGGTCCAGAACGCCGCGCTGACGCGCGCGGAGGCGAACGCCTTCATCGCGGACTACATCGCCGGCCTGGCCGGCTACACATACTTGGAGGGGTGACGCGAGCCATGCGCGTACCGGAACCGCTGCGTCAGCTCGGCTGGGAGCTGCCGCGCAATTTCCTTGGACTGGACGAGGGCGCGAGCGACGTCGCCCGCGCCCGCGCGGTGATCCTCCCCGTCCCCTACGAGGCGACCGTCAGTTACGGCGCGGGCACCGCCGGCGGGCCGAGCGCGATCATCGAGGCGTCGCGCTTCATCGAGCTCTACGACCAGGAGCTGGACCTGGAGCCGTGCGACGTCGGGATCGCCACGCTCCCCGAGCTGCACCTGACGCACGCCAGCCCCGCCGACGCGCTCGCCGAGCTGCGCGCCGCCTATGATGCGCTCCTCGACGCGGCGCCCGGCAAGTTCGTGCTCATGCTCGGCGGCGAGCACTCCATCTCCAGCGCGCCGATCCTCGCCTGGGCCGACCGCCTGGCCGCCGACGGGCGCCGCCTCTCCGTGCTCCAGGTCGACGCGCACACCGACCTGCGTCCGGAGTACGAGGGCTCCCCGTTCTCGCACGCCTCCGTGATGCACCGCGTGCACGAGCGCGTCGACCTCGTCGCCGTCGGCATCCGCGCGACGACGAAGGAGGAACGCGACCTCGTGCGCGCCCGCGACAACCTCCACGTCTTCTACGCGGACCACATCCACGACGGCGACGGCTGGATCGACGACGTCCTCGGCCGCCTCGGCGACGACGTCTACATCTCCTTCGACGTGGATGGCTTCGACCCGTCGCTCGTGCCGTCGACCGGCACGCCGGAGCCGGGCGGGCTGACCTGGTATCCGGTCCTCGCGTTGCTGCGGCGCGTCTTCCGCGAGCGCAACGTCGTCGCCGCGGACGTCGTCGAGCTGGCGCCGATCCCCGGCCTCGCCGCGCCGGACTTCCTCGTCGCCAAGCTCGTCTACAAGATGATCGCCTACCGCTACTTCGCGCGCGGCTGAGGCCCGATCCCCGGGCTCCGTTCCATTGCCCCCCGCCTCCGCCGCCGGCCGCCGGCGGAGGCGACACCGACGCTCGCGGATGCCGCCCGAGCCGGGGCCGCCGACGACGCTCCGGCCCGGCGGCGCCGTCAATCGGACCAAGGTCCGACACCCCTCCCGCTCCCGACCTCCCAACTTCGCCTGCATCGCGGCGCGGGCGTCGGCACGGCCGCGGAGCCGCGCCGTGCGCCCGCCGGACGGTGGCGTGCAGCGAAGGCAGGAGGGTACGGCCATGGCCATCCGTAGACTCACGCGGCTCGCGGGGATCGGCGCGACGTCGCTCGTGGCGCTGGTCGGTGGGCACGCCGCGCCCGCGGTGGGGTGCCCGCCCCGGGCGGGGGCCGCCGTGCGGGCGGCGTGCTCGCCGGGCGTGGACCTGCGGGCGCTCCTGACGCAGGATCCCGATGCCGTCCGGCTGCGCCGGGAGATCGACTCGACCTTCGCGGCCACGGTCGCCGATGCGCAGGCGAGGCCGCCTGAGGGGCTGGACGTGCAGGTCGCGCTCCTCGGGAAGATGCTCTTCTACGACAAGACGCTGTCCGTGGACCACAACATGTCGTGTGCGGAATGCCACGATCCGCGGGCCGGGTTCACGGGCGGGATCGAGACGATCAACAAGACGATCGTCGCCTACGTGAACTCGACGGGGCAGGCGGTCAGTCCGCGCAAGCCGCAGAGCGTCGCGTACGCGGCCTTCGCGCCGCGCCTCCACTACAACCGCACGCAGCGGGATCTGTACGGCGGCAACTTCTGGGACATGCGGGCGACGGGCGTGCGGCTGGCGAACCCGGCGGCGGAGCAGGCGCAGGGGCCGCCGACGAACTCGCTCGAGATGGCGCTGGCGGACCCGGCGTGCGTGGTCTACCTGATGTCGCGCCGCCCGTACCGCGCGTTGTTCGAGAAGGTCTACGGCGCGCAGGCGTTCCAGATCGCCTGGCCGGCGGACGTCGAGCGCGTGTGTGCGACGCCGGGACCGCCGCCCGCCAACGACCCGTTCCCCGTGCACCTGGATCCGAAGTCGCGAGGGATCGCGTCCGCGACCTACGACGCCATGGCGCTCGCGATTGCCTCCTACGAGGCGTCGCCCGGGGTCAGCCCGTTCTCGTCGAAGTTCGATTCCGCGCTGGCACACCCCGCGCAGCCGGTGCTTACCCCGGACGAGCAGGCCGGGTGGGCGCTGTTCCGCGGCAAGGCGCGGTGCAACAGGTGCCACCTCGACGGGACGCAGGCCGGGCCGGCGGCCGCCCGCCCGATCGCGGCCGCGACGCCGCCGGCGACGGACGCGGTCCAGCCCGCGCCGGCCGCCCGCACGCCCGGGCGCGGGACGGTCGCCCCCGCCGACGCCACGGACGTCGCGCCGCTGTTCACCGACTTCACCGCCGCCAACCTCGGCGTGCCGCGCAACCCGGCGCTGCGCTTCTACTGCGAGACCAAGCCGACGCCGTCGGGGTTCACGCCGAACCCCGACGGCGCCGCGTTCGTCGACCACGGCGTCGCCGGCTTCCTGCGCTCGAAGGGCAACCCGAACCGCGCGTGGGCGGGGCTGGCCGACAAGCTCGACGGCGCGTTCCGGGTGCCGACGCTCCGCAACGTCGACATGCGCCCCCGCCCGGGCTTCGTCCGCGCGTACATGCACAACGGCTACCTGAAGAGCCTGAAGGAGGTCGTGCACTTCTACAACACGCGCGACGTGCTCCCGCGCTGCAAGGGCGAGAACGATCCGGGCGAGAAGGTCCGCTGCTGGCCGGCGCCGGAGGTGGGCGTGAACGTGGACTCGACGGTCGGGCAGCTCGGGCTGACGGACCGCGAGGAGGACCAGCTCGTGGCGTTCCTGCGGACGCTCACGGACCGGCCGGCGCCGGGCGTGCGGCGCTAGCGCGGCGGGCGCAGCCTCCCCGCTCAGGAACTCCCCGTCCCGCGATCGTCGCCTTGCCCGCGCCCGGCGCGGTACCGCGCCAGCAGCGGGTGCAGGTCCAGCGGGTCGCGGATCTCGTAGTGTTCGGGCACCACGCCCGGCGCCGTCAACAGGAACGGCCAGAACTGGCGGCCGCCCAGGCCGCCGTGCGCGCCGACCTGGTCATCGAAGCAGACGCACCGGTCGGTGGTCGGGTCGTACGCCCCGATCAGCACCAGGTCGCCGGCGTTCGGCATGCGCACGAGGTCGAGGAGCGCTCGCCGCTCGACGTCGCCCGTGGCGTAGCCCTCCAGCGGATCGGCGCCTTCCAGCACCTCGTACGTGCCGTCCGCCGCGAGCAGCGCGCGCCCCGCCGGCGTCTCGACGTGCGCGCCGTCGAGCAGGCGCGTCACGACCGGCCCGATCCCGCGGTGCGCGACGAGGAAGTAGTAGAGCGCGCGGCGCTGCGGGTCGGCGCGGATCTCGGCGAGGCCGAGCGGCCGCGCCGGCTCCGTCCAGTAGACGTGCGCCAGCGACGAGGAGTACGTCACCACGAGCTGGTCCTTCTCCGAGACGCGCACCGTCTCGGCGACGAGCGGGAACAGCTTGTAGTGGCTGCGCAGCCAGCGGCTGAGCCGCAGCCCGAGGTGGCGCGCCGGCCTCGACGACGTCGCCGACACCTCCTCCAGCTCGCGCACGAGCAGCTCCAGCCCCTCCCCCGAGGGCGCGTAGCCGCCGACCGTGGCGATCGCGGTCACGCCGTGGCGGACCGCGGCGAGGATCGTGTCGCCGAGCGTCTCGCCGTAGCGGACGCGGTACGGCACGGACGGCGTCTGGCCGTGGTCGCTCAGGATGTAGAGGTCGTAGGGGCGGCCCGGCAGCCGGTGCAGCATGCGCAGGATCTCGCCGATGCGCGCATCCAGGTACTTCAGGTTCTTGAGCGCGGTGCGCGAGGACGGCCCGAAGTGGTGCGCGAACTCGTCGTACAGGTTGTACGTCGTGTAGATCGCGGGGACGCCCGTGTAGATGTCGAGGAGCACGGTCAGCGTCTGGAGCTCGCGCAGCACGACGTTCGTGCCGATGTGCATGAGCGGCAGGTACCACCAGTAGAACGTCGAGCGCCCGCGCATCTGGCTGATCAGCCGGTCGCGCTCCTCCAGGAGGTACGTCCAGAGGCCGGCGAGCACCATGCGCGCCATGCGCAGCGGATGCAGCAGCAGGAGCAGCGCCAGCCGGCTGCCGCCCATCTTGCCGAGCAGCGTCTGCCGCTTCCGGTCCGAGAGCGTGAAGACCGCGCGCGCCGCGCCGCCGTCGTAGAGGTTGACGTAGCTCGAGCCGCCGGCGAGCACGCCGTCCGAGGGGAGCCGGTCGCGGATGTACTGCATCGACGACGGCTGCGAGCCGATCACGACGCGCCGGTCCTCCTTCTCGTAGAACCGGAACGCCGGGATCCGCTCCTTCGTGCCGTAGAAGATCGCGGCCTGCGCCGCGGGCGTCGCGCTCGGCAGCCCCGCCGGGTAGCGGCGCAGCTCCCAGCCGTGCTTCTCGAGCAGGCGTCGCAGGTTCGGCATCCAGCCCCGGCGCAGCGCGCGCTCCAGGTCCTCGTGCGCGAGCGCGTCGATCTGGATGACGACGAAGCCGCGGCGCTCGTCCTCGCGCCGGCGCCGGCGCTCCGCGGCGAAGGGGACGTACTTGACGCGGTAGTAGAGGCGGTAGAGCGCGCGGCGGAGGCGGCGCAGCCGGCTGACCGCGGGCGTCGGCATCGACCCCGTCGCCTAGCCGAGCACCTCGGAGATGCGCCGCAGGAGCTGGCGGGGCTCGACCGGCTTGGCGAGGTAGTAGTTGCAGCCCGCCTCGAGGCAGAGCCGCTTCTCCTCGGCGCCGACCCGGCCGGTCAGCGCGACGATCGGCGTCTCGCGCGTCGCCGGCGCGGCGCGTAGCCCGCGGGCGACGTCGAGCCCGGGCGCGTCCGGCAGCCCGAGGTCCAGCAGCACCAGCGACGGCGTCACCTCCGCCGCGGCCGTCAGGGCCTCGGCCGCCGTGCCGGCCTCGCGCACGCGGTAGCCGACATCCTCGAGCAGCAGCCGGAACGCATCGCGCAGGAGGGAGTCGTCCTCGACCAGCAGGATGGTGCGCAGCGAGGATGTCGTCATCGGTCGCGCAAAGCTAGACCTCGCCCGAGGCCGCGGCAAGCGGCGCCCCGTCGTCCAGCTCCTCCTCCAGGATCTGGCGGTGCAGCAGCGTCGCGTACAGCCCCTTGCGCGCCAGCAGCTCCGCGTGCGTGCCGCGCTCGACGATCCGGCCGTCGTCCATGACCAGGATCAGGTCCGCGTTCATGACCGCGGTGACGCGGTGGCTCACGATCAACGCGGTCCGACCCTCGAGCACCCGGCGCAGCCCCTGGAGGATCCGCGTCTCCGTGTGCGTGTCCACCGCGGAGAGCGCATCGTCGAGGATCAGCACGCGCGGGTCGCGCGCGATCGCCCGCGCCAGCGTCGTCCGCTGCCGTTGCCCACCGGAAAGGTTCACGCCACGCTCGCCGAGCCGCGTCTCGTAGCCGGCCGGGAACGCGGAGACCGTCTCGTCGAGCTGGGCGACGCGGGCGGCCTCGCGCACCACGACCTCGCGGGATGCGCCCGCGGGCACGCCGAGCGCGATGTTCTCCGCGATCGTCTCCGAGAAGACGAACGCCTCCTGCGGCACGACGCCGATCGCGCCGCGGAGCTGCTCGAGCGACAGCTCGGGGAGCGGCACGCCGTCCAGCAGCACGGTTCCGCCCGTCGGGTCGTAGAGCCGCTCGAGCAGCGCCACGACGGTCGACTTCCCGGCGCCGGTCGGCCCGACCAGCGCCGCGGTCTTCCCCGCCGGGATGCGGAACGAGACGTGGTGCAGCACGTCGCGCTCCGTGCCCGGGTAGCGGAACGTGACGTCGCGGAACTCGATCTCGCCGCGCACCTGCGCGAGCCGGACGGGCTCGGCCGGCGCGCGGATCGCCGGCTCCGTGCGCAGGATCGCGTTCAGCCGGCCGAGCGAGGCGGCGCCGCGCTGGAACAGGTTGATCACCCAGCCGAGCGCGATCATCGGCCAGGTGAGCATCGCCAGGTACATCGCGAACTCGACGAAGTCGCCCACCGAGATCCGCCCCGCCATCGCCTCGCGTCCGCCGACCCAGACGACGATGACGGCGCCGAGCCCGGCCAGGAACGTCAGCAACGGCGAGAAGATGCCCGACGTGTGCGCGAGCGCCATGTTCCGCGCCAGGTACTCCCGGTTCAGCGCGTCGAACTCCTCGGCCTGCTGCGCCTCCTGCCGGTACGCGCGCACGATGCGCGCGCCGGCCAGGTTCTCCTGCACCATCGTCGAGAGCGTGCCGAAGTGCTCCTGGATCGCCTCCGACTGGCGGTGGATGCGTCGCCCGAAGAAGATCATCGCCGGCGGCAGCAGGGCGAGCGGCACGACCGACAGCACCGTCAGCCGCGGGCTGATGCGCACCATGACCGCCAGCGTGAGCACCGATGCGACGACGGTGTTGACCAGGTACATGATCGCCGGCCCGACCGCCATCCGCACGACCTGTGTGTCGTTCGTCGCGCGGCTCATCAGGTCGCCGGTGCGGGAGCGGCCGTAGAAGCCGGCGTCCAGGCGCAGCAGGTGATCGAACAGCGCCTGGCGCAGGTCGGTCTCTACCCGGCGGCTGTAGCCGTTCAGGAGCTGCCGCATCCCAAACCGGCCGATGCCGCCCAGGATCGCCACGCCGACGATCAGGACGGCGTAGCCCAGCAGCCGGCCGCGCGTCGCGCCCGGCTGCTGCACCATGTCGATCGCCCGCCCTACCAGGTCCGGCGTCCAGACCGCGAAGACGTTCGAGACGACGACGAGCGCCAGGCCGCCGACGATCGCGCGCCGGTACGGCCGCAGGTAGGGAAGGAGGGTGCGAAGCTGCTTCATCCGGTCTTTCCCCGGCCGGGGCGCGCCGCGCCGGCCGGACACAGGAGCGGGCCGCGCCCTGGAACTTCGCCGCGGCCCGCCTGGCACATGCATTGCCTTTTTCCAGGGCCGACAGTACGCTCGACCGGTGGTCCGATCCGGCGAATCTACCCGGCGGTCGGGCTCCGTTCAAGCGAATACCCCGAGGAGAAGCCGATGTCCCGAGCATCGAACACCGCGGCGCTCCTGCTGGCCGTGCCGCTGCTGACGATCCCGGCCGCGTGCTCCGACCGGTCCGCCGACCGCAGCGCACTGCGCAACGACGAGCTGAGCCGCGATCTCGAGTTGGCCCTCCAGAGGGACAGCGCCACGCCCACTTTCCAGGACACCGCGGTCGCGAGCCCGCCCGTCGCCGCGGCGGAGCCCGAGCCAGGCCCCGTCGCCGCGCCGGCGCCCAGGGACGAGCCACGGCCCGAGCCGCGTCGCGAGATGCCGCCGCCGGTGCGCCGGCGGCCGACGCCGCCCGCCCGCCGTGAGCCGCCCGCCGAGCCCGCGCCGGCGCCCGCGGCGCCCGCGCCCGGCCCCGCCGTCGCCGCCGTGCCGGTCGGCACCACGTTCTCGGTCACGCTGAACCAGACGCTGTCGACGCGCACGAACCAGCCGGGCGACGCGTTCTCCGGCACGCTCTCGGCCCCGATCCTCGCCGACGACGGCCGCGTCCTCGTCCCCGCCGGCGCCGCCGTCCACGGCCGCGTCACCGAGGTCGCCAAGTCCGACCACGTGGGCGAGACCGCGATCCTCAAGCTCGCCTTCGAGAGCATCGAGTTCGGCGGCAAGACCTACCCGATGAGCGCCACCGTGATCGAGGCGAACCCGCAGCGCGTCTCGCGCTCGACGACCGGCCAGAACGTCGGCAAGGCCGCCGCCGGCGCCGCCGCCGGCGCGATCCTCGGCCGGATCCTCGGCCACAACACCAAGGGCGCGATCAAGGGCGCGGTCATCGGCGCGGCCGCCGGCACGGCGATCGCCATGGGCACGGCGGACGTCGACGCCGTGCTCCAGGCCGGGGACAAGGTCGTGCTGCGGACCGACTCGCCGATCGAGGTGGAGGTGGCGCGGCGGTAAGTGCCGTGCCCCGGGATGTGGATGCGCCCCCGGGGCCCCCCCCCCGCGCCCCGGGGGGGCGGGGTGGGGGGGGGTAAACCCAAAACC
>JADGGV010000795.1 GCA_019689775.1 Gemmatimonadota bacterium | reverse complement strand
CCCCGCAGCCCCCGCCGCCGCAAGCGCCACCGAGCCCGCCGCGGCGATCGGGGCTTCCGGCGCCACCGAGCCCGCGGCGGCAACCGAGGGGGCCGGCGCGACGGAGCCCGCGGCGGCGACCGACCCGGCGGCCGCCACCGGTCCGGCGGGCGCGACGATCGATGTGGCCGGTGCCGGATTTCCTGCAATGGCCGCGGCGGCCGCCAACGCCGCTGCGGGTCTCGGCGTGACCGCCCCGCCGCCCGACGGCATCCCGGCGCACGAGGCGCTCCCCATGACCTCGGCGTGCCTGACGCGCCCGATTACGTCGGCGCGCCAGGTGCCCCCGAGTACGGCGGCGTGCGAAGCATTCACGATTACGCCGGCCCGCGAGGTCCGCGCGATGACACCGGCGCGCGACGCGGTCCCGAGTACGGCGGCGCACGAGCCTATCCCGGGTACGGCGGTGCTCGAGCCGGCCCCGAGTACGCCAGCGCCACCGCCTGGGGCCGGACGGGCCGCGCGGTTCGAGGAGCGGGCACCATGACGATCCTCGTCGTCGAGGACAACGAGAACCTCGCCTACGGCCTCGCCACCACGCTCGAGCTCGAGGGGTACCGCGTCGTCGTGGCCGGCGACGGCAACGCCGGACTCCGAACCGCCCGCGAGCTCCGCCCTGATCTGGTCGTGCTCGACCTCATGCTCCCCGGGATGGACGGCTATCGCGTCCTCAAGTCGCTGCGCGAGGACGGCGATGACGTGCCGGTCCTCATCCTCACCGCCCGTGGCGAGGAGGCGGACAAGGTGCTCGGATTCCGGCTCGGCGCCGATGACTACGTGACCAAGCCGTTCGGCCGCCTCGAGTTGGTCGCCCGCGTCGAGGCGCTGCTCCGCCGCGCCGGCCGGCGCCGCGACCCGGCGGCCGCCGACCGCACCTCCAACCGGCTGGTGCGCTTCGGGCCAGTCGAGGTCGACCTCGCCGCTCGGACCGTGTCCCTCGACGGCCAGCCCGTCGCGCTCACCCTGAAGGAATTCGATCTCCTTGCCGCGCTGATCCGCCGCCAGGGCGCCGTCGCAACCCGCCTCGAGCTCCTCCAGGAGGTCTGGGGCCACCGCGCCGCCGTCGTGACGCGCACCGTCGACATGCACGTCGCCGAGCTGCGCCGCAAGCTGGAGCCGGATCCCTCCAGACCCACGTACATCCTGACCGTTTACAAGGTCGGCTACCGCCTCGCCCCCGACGGCGCCCCGGGACGCCCCCCCCCCCCCCCCGCCCCGGTGTTATAAA
>JADGGV010000101.1 GCA_019689775.1 Gemmatimonadota bacterium | reverse complement strand
GCTCCCAGGGGACCCTACCACCCCCTCCCGAGAGCGGCTATTCTGTGTGGGGCTCGCGCAGCCGGAGCGTCTCCGCGGCGATGCGCCACGCGGCGCGCCCGCGGCCTCCGGGCCGCACCGGGCGAACGACGCCCGATCGCGCGGGTGTCCATGGCTGGCGCGACACAGCGCGACCCTCGCCGGGGTGACGGAACTGGTAGACGTGGGCGACTTAAAATCGCCGGCCCCTCGGGGCGTGTGGGTTCGAGTCCCACCCTCGGCATCTTCCCGACGACACGAGCAGGCTTCGACGCGGCGTCCGCGCGGGCGGCGTCGCGGCGCGTGCGGCGGCGCCGCGGCCGGGCGGCTGCTAGGGGGAGGCGCGCTCAGACCGGCGGTGCGGAGGACGGCCCGGCGGCGTTGGCGACCTGGCGCCGCGTCACCACGCGGTAGATCAGGTCGGCGGCCTCCTCGAGGCCGATGCTCCCCGTGTTGATCTGGAGGTCGTAGAGGTCCGGATCGGTCGGCTCGCAGGCGAAGTGGTGGCGGATGTAGCGGCGCCGTTGCGCGTCGATGTGCCGCGCCCGCTCCTCCGCCTCGGCCAGCGATAGCCCGGACCGCTCGGCGACCCGGCGGGCGCGCACGGCGAGGGGCGCGACCACGCGGACGTGGAGCGCGCTGGCGCGGTCGTGGAAGATGCACTGCGTCCCGTGGCCGACGACGACGAACGGAGGCGAGCTGGCCGCGTCCCGGATCACCGCCCGCTCGATCTGCGCGATGTAGTCGGCGTCCGGGGCGACGGGCATGATCGGCGCATCCGGGATGCCCCGCGCGAGGATGACGCCGACGCGCTCGACGAGCCCGCCAATCTGCTCATCCAACCGTTCGACCTCGTCCGGCGGAGCGTTGAGCCGGCGGGCGACTTCCTCGATCAGCTCGCGGTCGATGACGCGCCAGCCGAGGCGCCTGCCGAGCAGGTGGGCAATCTGGCTCCCGCCGCTGCCGAACTCGCGGGAGATGGTGACGATCTCGATGGGATGACCGGCTCGCATTCCTCCCTCCCCGAGCCGCAGCCTCACGGCTTCCGCCCAAAGCTTACTCGCTGCGCACGTTGAGTACCAGCGGGATCGGCGGCTCGGCTTGCCGGGCGCCGCGCCGTCCGGGTAGCTTTCCGCCATGAGCCCGCTCCTGACGTTCCTCGCGGTGGTCGGCGGCGCAGCCGTGGCCTGGCGGGCGTTGCGCGCGCTGCTGCGCATCGCCCGGTTCGCCGTGGACCGCGTCGTGGCCGGCGAAACCGCCGAGGCGCGGGCTCAGCGCGGCGATCTCACCGGGATGGCGGAGGCGAGCGAGTGGAAACGGGAAGCGGGTCGGCTGCGGCGGAGGGCCTTCGCCACGTTCGCGTTCTGGGTCGTGCTCCTGCTCGCGCCGCCGCTCACACCCTGGGGCGCGCTGCTCTACGCGGCGTACGCGCCGCTCTGGCTCGTCCATCTCACGCCATTCGGCCGGCTCTGACATGATCCGGGTCACGTTCCTGGGCACCGCCGCCAGCCGGCCGACGGTTGGCCGCAACGTGAGCGCGTTCGTGCTGAACCGCGAAGGCGAGCTCCTCCTGTTCGACTGCGGGGAGGGCACGCAGCGGCAGATGATGCGCTTCGGCACGGGCTTCGCCGTGCACGACATCTTCTTCTCGCACATGCACGCCGACCATTTCCTCGGCGTGATCGGCCTGCTGCGGACGATGGGGCTCCAGGGGCGCGAGGAGCCGATGCGGCTCTGGGCGCCGGAGGGCGGCGCCGCGATCCTGCGCGAGGCGGTGAACCTGGGCGTGGACCGGGTGCCCTTCGAGATCCTGATCGAGGAGCTGGCGCCCGGGGACCGCGTCGCCCGGACGGGGTACGAGATCGTGGCGTACCGCGCCCAGCACGGCACGCGCGCGCTCGGCTACGCGCTCGTCGAGAACGAGCGCCTCGGGCGGTTCCACCCCGAGCGCGCCCGCGCCCTTGGCGTGCCCGAGGGGCCGCTCTTCGGGCGGCTGCACCGGGGCGAGACGGTCGAGGTCGGCGGGCGGCTCGTGCGGCCCGAAGACGTCGTCGGCCCGCCGCGGCCCGGGCGCCGCATCGTGTACTCGGGCGACAGCCGGCCGTGCCGCCAGACGGTGGAGGCGGCGCGCGGCGCCGACCTCCTGATCCACGACGCGACGTTCGGCAACGACGAGGCCGACCGCGCCCGCCAGACCGCCCATTCGACGGCGCGGGAGGCGGCCGAGATCGCGCGCAACGCCGGGGTCGAACGCCTGGTCCTCACGCACATCTCCTCGCGGTACGCCGACGACCCGCGCGGCCTCGAGCGGGAGGCGCGCGAGGTGTTCCCCCGCTCCATCGTCGCCTACGACGGCCTGGAGATCGAGATCCCTTATCGGCAGGACGATGACTGATACCGACGGAGCGCCGCTCGACCTCGAGGTCCCCGGCGACAAGTCCATCACCCACCGCGCACTCATGCTCGCCGCCCTCGCGCACGGGGAGAGCCGGCTGTCCGGTGCGCTCCCCGCCGAGGACCCGCGCTCCACCGCCGCGGTGCTGCGCGCGCTCGGCGTCGCCATCCCCGATCTCCCGGCCGATGGCGGCGAAATCCGCATCGCCGGGCGCGGGCTGCGCGGGCTCACCGCACCGAGCCGCGTCCTCGACTGCGGCAACAGCGGCACGACCGCACGGCTGATGCTCGGCATCCTGGCGGGCTACCGCTTCGCGGCCGAGCTGACCGGCGATGCGTCGCTCTGCTCCCGGCCGATGCGCCGCGTCACCGAGCCGCTGTCGGCGATGGGCGCCACGTTCGTCGAGCGCGGGGCGCCGGACCGGCTCCCGATCCGGATCCGCGGCGGCAGCCTGCGTCCGCTCGTCCACCACAGCCCGAAGGCGAGCGCGCAGGTCAAGAGCGCGATCCTGCTCGCCGCCCTCGTCGGCGGCACCGAGGCGGAGGTGCGCGAGCCGCTCCTCTCCCGCGACCACACCGAGCGGATGCTCCGCGCGATGGGCGCCACGGTCCAGACGGCGCGCGTCGACGGCCTCCACGCCGCGCGCGTCCTCCCCGCCGAGCGCCTCGAGCCGCTCGACCTGCGCATCCCCGGCGACTTCTCCTCCGCCGCCTTCGTCGCCGCGATGGCGCTCCTCGGCGGGCGCCCGGTCCGCGTCCGCGGCGTCGGGATGAACCCCGGCCGCACCGGGCTGCTAAACGTGCTCGAGCGGATGGGCGCCGGCGTCGTCGTCGACAACCGCGCCGAGCGCAGCGGCGAGCCTGTCGGCGACGTGCACGCGCACGCGACGCCGCTGCGCGCCACCTCCGTCGGCGCCGACGAGATCCCCGCCATGATCGACGAGGTTCCGATCCTCGCCATCCTCGCCGCCCGCGCGGAGGGCGAGACCCGGATCACCGGCGCCGACGAGCTGCGCGTCAAGGAGTCCGACCGCATCGCCGCGCTCGTCTCCAACCTGCGCCAGGTCGGCGTCGAGGCCGAGGAACTCCCCGACGGCCTCGTCGTCCGCGGCACCGACGCCCCCCTCGCCGGCCGCGTGCGCACCCACGGCGACCACCGCATCGCCATGGCGTTCGGCGTGCTCGGCGCGCTCCCCGGCAACGACATCGTCGTCGACGACCGCGACTGCGTCGCCGTCAGCTTCCCCGGCTTCTGGGATGTCCTCCGCCGGGCCTACGGGAGCGGCCAATGATCGTCACGATCGACGGACCCGCCGGCTCCGGGAAGAGCTCCACCGCCCGCGAGGTCGCCCGGCGCCTCGGCTTCCGCCACCTCGACTCCGGGGCGTTCTACCGCGCCCTCACCTACGCCGCGCTCGCCGCCGGCATCCCGCCCGAGCGCTGGCCCGAGCTGTCGGCCGCCGACCTGGACGCCTTCCAGGTCCACGCCACCCTCGCCGAGCGCGGCTACCGCCTCCTCGTCGGCGACACCGACGTCTCCGACCGCATCCGCTCGCCCGAGGTCAACGCCAACGTCTCCCGGATCGCGCGCATCCCCGCCGTCCGCGGCTGGCTCCTCGAGCGCCTCCGCGACGCCGCCCGCGGCACCGACCTCGTCGCCGATGGCCGCGACCTCGGCACCGTCGTCTTCCCCGACGCCGACCTCAAGATCTTCCTCGTCGCCGACCCGACCGAGCGCGCCCGCCGCCGCCTCGCCGAGCAGGGGGTGACCACGCCGAGCGCCGGCGAGCTCGCCGCCGAGGTCGAGCGCCTCACGCTCCGCGACCGCATCGACTCCGAGCGCGAGATCGCGCCGCTGACGAAGCCCGCCGACGCCGTCGTCCTCGACACCACGACGCTCGACTTCGACGAGCAGGTCGAGCGCGTCGTCGCGCTCGTCCGCGCGCGCCAGCGCGGCGCGCGGGATTGACCGGGTGCGCGGGTTCGCGTAAAATACAAGTTTGGCTTTATCTACGTCCGGCACCCCGCCGGACCGGGGACGCGGCAGCGCCCCGGAGGAACCCTTCAACCGCGGCGGGTCGTTCCCGCGCGACCCGCGGCGCAGCTCGGAGGCTACGCAGCGCATGGCCGATCCCCAGGAGATGGAACCCACGCTCGAGACGAGCGCAGCGGCGGAGGGCGAGACGCCGGTGGCCCCGGCACCGGTCGCCACGGCCGAACGCAAGCGCGCGCCGGTGGTGCGCAAGACGAGCGTGTGGGAGGATGAAGACGAGTATTCGCCGGAAGAATACGAGGCGATGCTCGAGATGTACGAGGACACGCTCACGAACATCGAGGAAGGCGAGATCGTCAAGGCGCGGGTGCTGCGCGTGACGGAGAACGCGGTGATCCTCGACGTGGGCTTCAAGAGTGAAGGCGCGATCTCGCGCGACGAGTTCAAGAACCCGGACCAGCTCCAGCCGGGCGACGAGGTCGAGGTGTTCCTCGAGAACCTCGAGGACCAGGAGGGCGTCGTCGTCCTGTCGAAGAAGAAGGCGGACTTCCTGCGGGTCTGGGAGAAGATCAAGCAGGCGTACGAGAACGACGAGCACGTGCCGGGGACGCTGACCCGCAAGATCAAGGGCGGGGTGACGGTGGACCTGATGGGCGTGGACGCGTTCCTGCCGGGGTCTCAGATCGCGCTGCGGCGGGTGCCGAACATCGAGGAGCTGATCGGCCAGACGTTCGACTTCAAGATCATCAAGCTGAACAAGCGGCGCCGGAACATCGTGGTGAGCCGGCGGGTGATCCTGGAGCAGGAGCGGGAGACGAAGCGGGAGCAGTTGGTGAAGGAGCTGCTCGTTGGGCAGGTCCGCGAGGGTGTGGTGAAGAACGTGACGGACTTCGGCGCGTTCATCGACCTGGGTGGGCTGGACGGCCTGCTGCACATCACGGACATGAGCTGGGGCCGGGTCGGTCATCCGTCGGAGATCGTGAACATCGGCGACAAGCTGGATGTGAAGGTCCTCGACATCGACTGGAACCGCGAGCGGATCTCGCTGGGGCTGAAGCAGCTACTGCCGTATCCGTGGAAGGACATCGAGCGGAAGTACCCGGTGGGCGCGCGGGTGCGTGGCCGGGTGGTCTCGATCACGAACTACGGTGCGTTCGTCGAGCTGGAGAAGGGTGTCGAGGGTCTGGTGCACATCTCGGAGATGAGCTGGACCCGGAACGTGAAGCACCCCTCGAAGCTGGTGGCGATCGGCGACGAGATCGAGGCGGTCGTCCTGAAGGTGGACCGGGACGAGGAGAAGATCTCGCTCGGGATGAAGCAGATCGAGGAGGACCCGTGGCTGGCGCTGCCGCTGAAGTACCCGGTGGGCACGCGGGTGACGGGGAAGGTGCGGAACCTGACGTCGTTCGGCGCGTTCGTGGAGATCGAGCCGGGGATCGACGGGCTGATCCACATCTCGGACATGAGCTGGACGAAGCGGGTCCAGCATCCGTCGGAGGTGCTGCGCAAGGGCGATGACGTCGAGGTGGTGGTGCTGGGCGTCGACCCGGACAACAAGCGGATCTCGCTCGGTCTGAAGCAGACGGAGGAGGATCCGTGGCACGACCTGGCGCAGCAGTACACGCCGGGGCTGGAGCTTCGGGGGACGATCGTGCGGCTGCTGGATGACGGCGCGGTCGTAGACCTGGGCAAC
This sequence comes from Gemmatimonadota bacterium, assembly GCA_019689775.1. Lineage (GTDB taxonomy): Bacteria > Gemmatimonadota > Gemmatimonadetes > Longimicrobiales > RSA9 > JADGGV01. The sequence goes on along the minus strand of JADGGV010000101.1, from coordinate 4,054 downwards.
GACCTCGAGGGGTTCGTGCCGAAGAGCCAGCTCGGCGTGGTGAACCTCCGGGATCCGGCGGACGTGTTCAAGGAGGGGCAGCCGCTGGACCTGCGGGTGCTGGAGTGCGACGTGGCGAACCGCCGCATCGTGCTCGCGGTGACCGCGATCCCGGAGTGGGAGGGCGCGACGACGCCGGCGGAGGTCGCGCTGGCGACGGATGCGGAGGTGCGGCCGACGGAGGCGCAGGTCGAGGCGGCGCCGGAGGAGGTCGTGCTGTCGGCGGCGGCGTCGGACGCGGATGCTGCGGCGGCCGCGGCGGAGCCTGGCGAGGCGGCGGGTGGCGCCGGCACGGAGGCGGCGCCGGCGTCGCAGGAGCCGGGTGCCGGCGAGGCGCCGGCCGCGGGGTGAGCGGCGGGCGTCGAAGTGCAGGCGCCGCAGGCGGAAAGGGACGGAGCCGGGGGGCTCCGTCCCTTTTTTTGTCGCCCGGGCGTACCTATCTTCAGCGGCCCCGAGGAACGGGAGTAGAACGTGCGCATCAGAGCCTGGCCACACGCTTTCCCCCTGTTGGCGGCGCTCCTCGCGGCGTGCGCGACGGCGCGGGTCGAGCCGAAGGGCCCGCCGCCGCCGGCGCAGGTGGAGCCGCCGCCGTCGCCCGCGAAGGTGGTGATCGGGGCGATCCTGCCGCAGAGCGGCCCCGCGGTGCTTCGGCAGTACTCCGACCTGGTGCTGGAAGGGGTGCGGCTGGCGCTGGCCCAGGCGGGCCCGAGCGCGCCGGAGCTCGTCGTCGTGGACGACGCCGGGGATGCGGAGCGGGACGCCGCCCTGGTCCGTGACCTGGAGCGTCGCGGGGCCGTGGCCATCATCGGCCCGCTGCTGAGCGCGGGCGTCGGCGCGGCGGCGCGCGCGCGGAGCGATACGGCGCTGGTGCTGATCAGCCCCACGGCGTCGGAGCTGCCGGCCGGCCTGCCGAACGTCTATTCGTTGAACGCCGGGGACGTGCAGGGGGCGGAGGCGCTGGCGCAGTACGCGGCGCGCAGCGGGCTCTCACGGGTGGCGCTGCTCTACCCGCGGACGGAGGAGTTCACGCGGCAGGCGCGGGCGTTTGCGGCGGCGCTGGAGCGGGCGGGCGGGAGCGTCGCGGCGGACGTCCCCTACGACTCGGGGATGACGACGTTCCGCACGCCGCTGCGGGCGGTGGCCGGCTCGGGCGCGCGGGCGGTGTACGTGGCGGCGCCGGAGCGCGACGTGCGGCAGCTCGCGCCGCAGTTGGCCTACTACGGGGTGACCGGGAAGGGGATCGACGTGCTCGGCGCGGAGGCGTGGACGAGCGACGACGTGCTGCGGCTGGTGTCGCCGCGCTACCTGAACGGCGTCGTCGCCTCGACGCCGCTGGTGCGCACGAGCCCGCAGGTCGGGTGGCAGGAGTTCGTGCAGCTCTACGAGCGGACGTACCGGCGCTCGCTGGACAACCCGTTCCCGGCGCTCGGCTGGGATGCGGCGCGGCTGATCCTGGCCGGGCTGAAGGACGGCCGCGGGCGGGCGGCGGACGTGGCGCGGCGACTGGGCGCGGCGGCCGAGGTGCGCGGCGCGACCGGGGTGTTCGCCGTTCGCGGCGGCACGCTGGTGCGGCGGCCGTTCGTGGTGCGGATCGATGACCGGAAGCTGGTGCCGCTGGTGACGCCGGAGGGGGCGGCCACCGGCCCGGGCCAGAGCGGGCGGTGATGGGGATGCGCGAGCGGCTGCGGCATCTGGAGGAGCTGCGGCGGAAGGCGGAGTCGGGCGGGGGCCCGCGTCGCCTGGAGCAGCAGCATGCGCGGGGCAAGCTGTCGGCGCGGGAGCGGCTCGACCTGCTGCTGGACGAGGGGAGCTTCGTCGAGCTGGACCGGTTCGTCACGGGGCACCGCGGCGGCTTCGGCACCGTGGAGGAGGTCGACTTCGACGCCGGCGTGATCACCGGGTACGGCACGATCGACGGCCGGCTCGTCTACGTGTTCAGCCAGGACTTCACGGTCTACGGCGGCTCGCTCTCGGAGGCGCACGCGCAGAAGATCGTGAAGATCATGGACCTGGCGCTGAAGAACGGCGCGCCGGTGATCGGGCTGAACGACTCCGGGGGCGCGCGCATCCAGGAAGGCGTCGTGTCGCTCGGCGGCTATGCCGACATCTTCCTGCGGAACACGCTGGCCTCCGGTGTCGTGCCGCAGATCAGCGCGATCCTCGGCCCGTGCGCGGGCGGCGCCGTTTACTCGCCGGCGATCACCGACTTCGTCTACATGGTGCGCGGCACGAGCTACATGTTCGTGACCGGGCCGAACGTGGTGAAGACGGTCACGCACGAGGACGTGGACATGGAGGGGCTCGGCGGTGCCGACGTGCACGCGAGCGTCTCCGGCGTGGCGCAGTTCGTCCACGACAGCGAGATCGAGTGCCTGGACGCGATCCGGCAGCTCTTCCGCTTCATCCCGCAGAACAACCGGGAGGAGCCGCCGCGGCGGGAGACGGCCGACCCGTTCGACCGGCAGGACGAGGCGCTGCTCGACATCGTCCCCGACGACGCGACGAAGCCGTACGACATGCGCGACGTCATCCGGCGCATCGTCGACGACGGCGAGTTCTACGAGGTCCACCGGGAGTACGCCGCGAACCTGCTCGTCGGCTTTGCGCACCTGGGCGGCTGGTCGGTCGGGATCGTGGCCAACCAACCGGCGGTGCTCGCGGGCGTGCTCGACATCGCGAGCTCGCTCAAGGGCGCGCGCTTCGTGCGCTTCTGCGACGCGTTCAACATCCCGCTCGTCGTCTTCGAGGACGTCCCCGGCTTCCTGCCGGGCGTGGCGCAGGAGCACGGCGGCATCATCAAGCACGGCGCGAAGCTGCTGTACGCGTTCTGCGAGGCGACGGTGCCGCGCCTGACGGTGATCACGCGCAAGGCGTACGGCGGCGCGTACGACGTGATGAACTCGACGCACATCCGCGGCGACGTGAACCTGGCCTGGCCCACGGCCGAAATCGCGGTCATGGGCCCGAAGGGCGCGGTCGAGATCCTGTTCCGGAAGGAGATCGCGGAGGCGCCGGACGCCGAGGAGAAGACGCGTCAGCTCGAGAGCGAGTACCGCGAGCGCTTCGCGCACCCCTACATCGCCGCCGCGCGCGGCTACGTCGACGACGTGATCGACCCGCGCGAGACGCGCCCGCGGCTGATCCACGCGCTCGACATGCTCCGCAACAAGCGGGACGAGAATCCGTGGAAGAAGCACGGGAACATCCCGTTGTAGCGTACTCCTGTTCCGGCTACTCCGACCTCGGCACTTCTGGCTGTTTGGCAGGGTCGAGACGGGAGGATCGAGGGCTGAGGAGCAAGAGCAGGAACAAGAGCAGGAGCAAGGGCAAGAGGGTAGGCGATCCCCGGGAGAGAGGAGCCCGCGATGGCCGACGTCATCGACTACAAGATCTACGGTGAGGAGCTCCAGGTCGTCGAGGTGGAGCTGGACCCGGGCGAGGGGGTGCGCGCGGAGGTCGGCACGATGCTGTACATGGAGGACGGCATCGAGATGCAGACCGGCACGGGCGGCGGGCTCTTCCGCGGGTTCAAGCGGATGCTGACGGGCTCGGGCTTCTTCATCAGCACGTTCGCGAACGCGGGGTCGGGGAAGGCGCGGGTCGGGTTTGCGGCGCCGTACCCCGGCCGGATCGTCCCGCTCGACCTGGGCGAGTTGGGCGGCCGCTTCATCTGCCAGAAGGACGCGTTCCTGTGCGCCGCGAGCGGCACGGAGATCGAGGTGGCGTTCACGAAGCGGCTGGGCGCCGGCCTGTTCGGCGGCGAAGGCTTCATCCTCCAGCGGTTGGAGGGCGACGGGCTCGCGTTCCTGCACGCGGGCGGCACGGTGCTCAAGCGCGAGCTGTACGCGGGCGAGCGGCTGCGCGTGGACACGGGGTGCCTGGTGGGGTTCGCGCCGACGGTCGATTACGACATCGAGTTCGTGGGCGGCTTCAAGAACGCGCTGTTCGGGGGCGAGGGGCTGTTCCTGGCGACGTTGCGGGGGCCGGGGCTGGTCTACCTCCAGAGCCTGCCGTT
>JADGGV010000100.1 GCA_019689775.1 Gemmatimonadota bacterium | reverse complement strand
GGCGCCGCCCCCCCGCGCGCCGCGCCGCCCCGCCCGGGCGCCGGCCCGGCGGCGGCGGGCGCGCGCCCCGCCGCCGCGCGATCGTGACCGTCCCGTCCGGCGTCTCCAGGAACACCCGCCCGCCGTGCACGCCGCCCCGCAGCGGCGGATAGTGCGGCTCGCTCCCGTCCGCCGGGCCGCCGAACAGGATCGCGCGCAGGAACGCCAGGAGCGTGCTCTTCCCCGCTTCGTTCGGCCCCTCGAACACGACCAGGCCCTGCGGCAGCGCCCTCACATCCTCGTCGCGGAAGTGGCCGAAGCCGTCGATGTGCCAGCCGGAGATCCACATCAGGCGTCCTCTCCCTCCAGCATCGCGAGCGCCCGGGCGAGGCCGGCCGCGAGCAGCTCGTCGGCCGCCGGCTGGTCCACCTCCTCCAGCCAGCGCCGCGCGCCGTCGCGCAGCGGCCGCGTGGCGTCGGCGACGAACGCCGCCAGCCGCTCCGGGTCGCCCGCGAGGCGCTCGGCCTGCGCGAGCACCTCGGCCGCCAGGTCGCCGCGGGCCTTCACCGCCTCCAGGTCCGGCACGCCGCCATGGCCGACGCGGACCGCGTCCCACCAGACGAACGGGTCGCGGCCCGCCATGTCGTCGCGCAGTCGGCGGACGAGGTCGTCCGTGCCGCCCGCGCGGCCGAGCCGCGCGCCCAGCGGGCCGCCGCCGACCAGGTGCGCCCCTAGCACGATCCCGCGCCCGGCGTGCTCCCGCGCCACCCACTCGGTTTCCGCGAGCAGGGTCGCGTGCAGCGCCGGCAGATCCCGCGTCGCCTGGATGTCGACCGTCACGTCGACGAAGCGCACGCGGTCGAGCGGCACGAACTCGACGGCGCGGACCGCCGCACCGTCCACCTCCACGACCACGGCGCCCTTCGCCCCCGCCTCGGCCGGCTCCGGGCTCCGCCCCTGGAGGCAGCCCGGGTAGACGATCCACGGCTCGCCGTCCCGGATCACGCGCCGCTCGTGCGCGTGCCCGAGCGCCCAGTAGTCCATGCCGGCCGCGCGCAGCTCCTCCACCGTGCAGGCGGCGCACGGCGCCGCGCCCGGCCGGGGATCGACGTCGCAGTGGAGCAGCCCGATCTGCACCCCGCCCGCGGCCCGCGCCTCGTCCCGGACCTCGAGGCCGCGGACGGCGGACAGCCGCTCGGCGCTGGGGCTGGCCCCGTGGACGGTCGCCAGCCGCTCGCCGCCGCGCACGACCGCCCGCGACGCCGGCGCCGCGCCGAAGACGTGCACGCCCTCCGGCCAGCTCGAGGCCGCCGGCCAGCCGTCCGGCGCGTCGCGGTCGCCTGCGACCATGAACACCTCGATCCCGTGCGCCGCCAGGCGCTCGACCCCCCGCCGGAGCGCGAGCCCGGCGCGCAGGCCCAGCTCCGGGCCGTCCCACAGGTCGCCGGCCAGCAGGACGAAGGCGACGTCGCGCGCGAGCGCCGCATCGACCAGCGCGTCGAACGCCTCCAGCGAGGCGTCGCGCAGGCGCGCGGCGACCTCCGGCGGCGTCGTCGCGAGCCGCGTGAACGGCGTATCGAGGTGCAGATCCGCCGCGTGCAGGAAGCGGAACGTGCGCATCGCGTCAGCGCGCGCGGAGCAGCCCCGCCGCCTCCAGGAGCCGGAGGATCGCCGTGACCGCCGCCTCGACGCTCACGCGATCGGTCTCCAGCACCAGCGCCGGGTTCTCCGGGGGCTCGTAGGGCGAGTCGAGCCCCGTGAAGTTCGGGATCTCGCCCCGCGCCGCCCGCGCGTACAGCCCCTTCGGATCGCGCCGGCGGCACTCCTCCAGCGCGCACGAGACGTAGACCTCGAGGAAGCGGCCCTCCGGCAGCAGCGCCCGCACTCGCTCCCGGTCCTCGCGGAACGGCGAGACGAACGTGCAGACGACCAGCGCGCCCTGCTCGAAGAACAGCCTCGCCACCTCGCCCGCGCGGCGGATGTTCTCGCGCCGGTCCTCGGCGCTGAAGCCGAGGTCGCCACACAGCCCGTGCCGCAACTGGTCGCCGTCGAGCAGCACCGTCTGGCACCCCGCCTCGAACAGCCGCTCCTCCAGCCGACGCGCGATCGTCGACTTCCCCGCGCCCGACAGCCCGGTCAGCCAGAGCACCCCGGCCTTGTGCCCGTTCCGCGCCTCGCGCCGCTCCCGCGCGATGTTCCACCCCTCCCAGACGACGTCCGGCGACGTCGTCGCCTCGGCCGCCCCGAACACCGACTCCGCCGTGCGCACCTCGCCGCGGATCATCCCCGCCGCGACCGTCACGTTCGTGAACGGATCGACCAGGATGAAGCTGCCGGTCGCGCGGTTCTGCTGGAACGGATCGTGGAAGATCGGCAGCGACGTCGTCACCTCCACGCGCCCGATCTCGTTCAGCCCCAGCGTCGTGGCCGGCTCCCGGTGCAGCGTGTCCACGTTGATCCGGTAGTGCAGCCGGCTGACGAACGCCCGCACCGCCCGCGTGGTATGCTGGAGCACGTACGACACGGACGGATCCAGCGGCGCGACGCCCAACCAGCAGACGATCGCCTCGAAGCGCGTCCCGACCGTCGGCAGGTTCATCGTCCGCACGATCATGTCGCCCCGGCTGACGTCCAGCTCGTCCTCCAGCCGGATCACGACCGAGTCGCCCTCGACCGCTTCCGCCAGCGGCCCGGCCGGCGTCTCGATCGCCCGGATCCGGCTCCGCTGGCCCGACGGCAGGACGACGACCTCCTCGCCCGCCATCACGGTGCCGGACGCCACCCGCCCGGCAAAGCCGCGAAAGTCCTGATGCGGCCGGATCACGTACTGCACCGGAAAGCGGAAGTCGACCAGGTTGCGCTCCGCGCCGACGCTCACCGTCTCCAGGTAGTGCAGGAGCGTCGAGCCGCTGTACCACGGCATCCGCGCGCTGCGCTCGACGACGTTGTCGCCCTTCAGCGCCGAGATCGGGATGAACACCAGGTCCTTGACGTCGAGCTTCTCGGCGAACTCCCGGTAGTCGGCCGCGATCCGCTCGAACACCGCCTCCGAGTAGTCGACGAGGTCCATCTTGTTGACCGCCACCACGATGTGCGGGATGCCGAGCAGCGACGAGATGAAGCCGTGCCGCTTGCTCTGCGTCAGCACCCCCTTCCGCGCGTCTACCAGCACGATCGCCAGCTCTGCCGTGGAGGCGCCGGTCACCATGTTCCGCGTGTACTGCACGTGCCCCGGCGTGTCCGCGATGATGAACTTCCGCTTCGGCGTGGCGAAGTAGCGGTAGGCGACGTCGATCGTGATGTTCTGCTCGCGCTCCGCGCGCAGGCCGTCCGTGAGCAGCGCGAGGTTCAGGTGGTCGTCGCCGCGCCGGCGGCTGGCGCCCTCGATCGCCTCGAGCTGGTCCTGGAAGATCGACTTCGTGTCGTAGAGGAGGCGCCCGATGAGCGTGCTCTTCCCGTCGTCGACGCTCCCGGCGGTGCTCAGCCGGAGCAGGTCCATCTCCCGGTAGGGGTCGTTGGTGCGCGAGGGGGCGACGAGCCGCACCGCATCGGTCGGCGCTTCCGCCCACTCGCCCTCGGCCGCGGCGGCCTGTGGCCGCGCGCCCTCGGCGAGCGCGCCCGCCGCGCCGCCCGCCCGTTTGCCGGCCTCCGAGACTCGAACCGCCGCCATCAGAAGTACCCCTGCCGCTTCCGGTCCTCCATCGCCGCATCACTCCGCTGGTCGTCGATGCGGCCGCCGCGCTCCGTGATCCGCAGCGCCGCCGTCTCCTGGATGATCTCCTCTACCGTCGTGGCCTCGGATTCGATGGCCCCGGTGCAGGTCGCGTCTCCCACCGTGCGAAAGCGTACCATGCGCTCCTCCGGTGTTTCTCCCGGGAGTAGGGTGACGAACGGCGTCTCCGCCATGAGCATCCCGCCGCGCCGGAAGACGCGGCGGCGGTGCGCGAAGTACAGGCTGGGCAGCGCGATCCCCTCGCTCGCGATGTATTGCCAGACGTCCATCTCGGTCCAATTCGAGAGCGGGAAGACGCGGAAGTGCTCGCCCACGTTCTTGCGCCCGTTGAACAGGTTCCACAGCTCCGGGCGCTGGTTCTTCGGGTCCCACTGGCCGAACGCATCGCGGTGCGAGAAGAAGCGCTCCTTCGCGCGCGCCTTCTCCTCGTCGCGCCGCGCGCCGCCGATCGCGGCGTCGACCTTCAGCTCCTGCAACGCATCCAGCAACGTCACCGTCTGGAGCGTGTTGCGGCTCGCGAACGCGCCGGTCTCCTCCACCACGCGCCCGCGGTCGATCGAGTCCTGGACGTAGCGGACGATGAGCTCGCAGCCGACGCGGCGCGCGAGCCAGTCGCGGAACTGGATCGCCTCCGGGAAGTTGTGCCCGGTGTCGATGTGCAGGAGCGGGAAGGGGAACTTCCCCGGCCAGAACGCCTTCTGCGCCAGGTGCACGAGCGAGATCGAGTCCTTCCCGCCGGAGAACAGCAGGACCGGCCGCTCGAACTGCGCCGCCACCTCCCGCAGGACGTAGATCGCCTCGGACTCGAGCTGCTCGAGGTGGCTCTTGCGGTACGTGATCATCGGATGCGCTCGGCGAGGAGGTCTCAGGGACGGGCCAGGGGCCAGACGAGGGGGACGACGACCATGATCACCGCGACGACGACGGCCGTGATCGGCGCGCCGAGCCGGGCGAAGTCGCCGAACCGGTAGCCGCCCGGGCCGTAGACCATGGTGTTCGTCTGGTAGCCGATCGGCGTCAGGAACGACGCCGACGCCGCTACGGCGACGGCGATCGCGTAGGGGCGCGGATCGAGCCCGAGCTGCCCGGCCACCGCGATGGCGATCGGGAAGACCAGCGCGGCCGCGGCGTTGTTCGTGATGAGCTCCGTCAGCGCGATCGTCGCCAGCGTCACGGCGAGGAGCACGCCGAGCGGGCCCCACCGGCTGAAGCCCTCCACGATCAGGTGGCCGAGCGCCGCGGCGAGCCCGCTCTGCTCGATCGCGGCGCCGATGCCGAACGACGCGGCGATGAGGACGAGGACGTCCATCTCGACGGCCGCGCGGGCCTCCGCCGGGGAGAGCACGCCGGTGGCGACGAGCGCGAGCGCGCCGACGAGCGAGGCTTGCAGGATCGGCAGGAGGCCGAGGCCGGCGACGCCGACCACGCCGAGCGCGATGATCGCGACCAGGAGCGCCTGGCGGCTGCTGGGCGGGCGCGAGCCGCCGCGGCGCGCCACCAGCAGGAAGTCGCTGTGGTCGCGCCAGCGCCGGAGGAAGCCGCGCTCGGCCAGGAGGAGGAGCGTGTCGCCCTCCTTCAGCCGCACGCTCCCGAGCTTCTCGTTCACGCGCGCGCCGGCGCGGTGGATCGCCAGGACCGCCGCGTCGTACCGGCCGCGGAACCCGACCTCCTTGATCGTCTTCCCGACCAGCGGCGAGGTCGCGCTCACGACCGCCTCGTAGAACGTGTGGCCGTCGCCGTTCAGCGCGAGCGTGTGCTCGTGCTCGGCGGAGCGCAGCCCGCGCGTGCTCTGGAGGTCGCGCACCATGTCGACCCGGCCGGCGAAGCTGAGCCGGTCCCCGCCGCGCAGGATGGCGAGCGGCGCGACGGGCGCGATCACCTCGCCCGCGCGCTCGATCTGCACGAGGAAGACGCCCTGGAGATTGCGCAGCCCGGCCGCCTCCACCGTCCGCCCGTCCAGCGGGCCGCCGGGGACGACGGTCGCGTGCGTGACGAACTCCCGGATGTCGTCCTCGAACTGCTGGCGCGCCGGCCGCCGCTCGGGGAGCACGATCGGGGTCAGCACGATGAGCACGGCGAGCCCCGCGAGCGCGACCGGCAGCCCGAGCCACGTCAGCTCGAACATCCCGATCGGCGCCATCCCCCGCGCCTCCATCATCCCGGAGACGAGGAGGTTCGTGGACGTGCCGATCACGGTGATGACGCCGCCCAGGATCGTGGCGAACGAGATCGGCATCAGGTAGGCGGACGCCGAGCGGCCGCGCCGCTCCGCCCAGTCCGCCACCTGCGGCGCCAGCATCGCCACGATCGGCGTGTTGTTGAGGAACGCGGACGCGCCCATCACCGGGGCCAGCAGGCCGAAGAGCGCCCCGCGGCCCCGCCGGCGGCTGCCGAGCGTGCGGTCGATGAGCGGCTGGAGCGCGCCGGTCTTCTCGACCGCGCGGGCCAGGATGAAGAGCGCGGCCACCGTCACCGGCGCGGCGTTGGCGAACCCCGCCAGCGCCTGCGCGGGCGTGATGACCGACGCCAGCAGCAGCGTGACCAGCGCGCCGAAGACCGTCACGGCCGGCGCGAACAGGGCGCGCGCCAGGGCGTAGACCGTCAGCGCGACGACGACGAGCGTGAACCACGCCTGCCAGCTCATGCGCGCGTCCCCGTCCCGACCGCCGTCGCCGAGAGCAGCGGGAGCACCCGCTCGAGGACCCGCGGGAGCGCGCCCGGCGCGCACGCGATGATCCCGTGCGGCTGCACCGGGTCCCGCTTGTTGTACCGCAGCGCCTCGCCCCGGCAGTCGGTCACACTCCCGCCCGCCTCGCGCAGCACCACCTCCGGCGCGCACGTGTCCCACTCCTTCATGTACGCGACCGGATGGACGTACAGGTCGCGGTCGCCCTCCGCGATCCGGGCGCACTTCACGCCGACCGAGCCGCACGGGAGGATGTCCGTGACGCCGAGCGCCCGCTGCACCGCCGCCGTCAGCGGATCACCGTGCGAGCGCGACTGCACCATGCGCAGCGGCCGGCCGTCGACCGGCGCGCGCCGCAGCGGCCGGCGCCGACCGCCGCGTTCGACCCACGCGCCGAGGCCCCGCGCGGCCGCGTAGAGCACGTCGCCGTCGGGGAGGTAGACCACGCCGAGCACCGGCGCGCCGCCCTCCGCGAGGCCGATCATGACCGAGAACTCGCCGTTCTGCGCCAGGAACTCCTTCGTCCCGTCCAGCGGATCGACGATCCAGACGCGCGCGGCGCCGAGCCGGCCCTCCGAGTCCGCCGCCTCCTCGGAGAGGACCGCGTCCGCGGGGAACGCCCGCCGCAGCCCCTCCAGGATCACGTGGTTCGACGCACGATCCGCCTCCGTCACCGGCGAGGCGTCGGCCTTGTCCGTGCGCGCGGCCCGGCCGTAGTGAGCCATGGCGACCGCGCCCGCCGCCCGCGCCAGACGCGTCGCTTCGACCAGACACCGCTCCAATTCGACCATGGACGCCTCGCGCACGGGGAGATCGCAGAGCGCCCGACGGCGGGCGCTCGCGTGATCTCCTCGGCCGCGTTGCTGAGGTGGCGTCGGAACAACCGATGGGGCGTGCTCGAGGCACGTCGGGGCCGACTGCGTCGCGTGCCGCGGCGGCTCCGCGGGGAGCGCCGTCGCACGCCTCCTACACACCTACGGGTCGGGCGCCGGGGGCTCGCCGATGCCCGGGACGCGCTCCGCCGGATGCTCCCGGATTCGATCCCGGTGCGGCTCGACGACGTCGGGACCGCCCGCCACGCGCCCCCGCGCGCCGGCCCTCGCCGCGCCGGCGCGCGCCCGAGGGGCGGGCGCGCGCGGGTCGGCGGTCGGAGCGACGCCGGACGCATCCGGATCCGGGGCCGGCGGCGAGACGCAGCGGCGCAGCGAAGCGTGGAGCGGGACGGCGGTGACGGCCGGTGCGCCATCGTCGGCATTCCTGCACGTGGCGACGACGGCCGACGGCGCAACGGCGAGGTGGGTCCCGAGGGGGTGCTTCCGGGGCGTGGATACGGCGGGCGCTCGCCGCACGGTCCTCGTCATGGGAGCCTCCCTGGAGAACGTCGGACGGCCGCGAGCTGACTTCCGCGCTCCGGGGCCCGGCCACAGCGGTCGGACCGTGGGTTCGTGGGGAACCCCTGTTTCCCCGGGGCGCGCTACGTATCTAACACGGCGGGCCGCGGAGCGCCAGGGCAGTTTCGTCCCCCCGCCGGCCTCGTCGCCGCGCGCGCCCCGCCTCGCGGCTCGCCGAGCGAGGATGGCGCCCGCCGCCGCCGGGGCCGCGCCCGGCCGCGGGGGGCGGAACCTTGAAAGGGGGCGGGGCCGCGGCAAGATTCGTCGCCAGCGCGCGGGCACGGTGCCGCGGCGCGGTCCGGCGAACCTCCAACGGCGGAGAGGACGATGCCCCTGTTCGAGTACGCGTGCCGCCATTGCGCGAGCAGCTTCGAGGAGATCCGCAAGTTCGAGGAGCGGCTGAGCGCGCCGGCCTGCCCGACGTGCGGGAGCCGTGAGACCGTCCTTCGCCTGTCCGCTCCCGGCTACGTCGGCGTCGGTGCGGCGTCCGCGGCCGCGTTCTGCGACGCGCCCGGCGGCTGCTGCGGCGGCGCGTGCCGCAACTGACGGGGGCCGCCGATGCGAACGTTCGTCGCCATCGCCGGCGCCCTCGCGCTGCTCCCGCTGGCGCGCGGCGCGGCGCGCGCCCAGGCCGCGCCGGAGCGGAACGGGGGCTTCAGCGTGTTCGAGGCCAGCATCCCCGAGATGCAGGCGGCGCTGAAGGAAGGGCGCGTCACCTCCCACGAGCTGGTGCAGCAGTACCTGACGCGCATCGGGCTCTACGAGGACAAGCTGAACGCGGCGATCACGGTGAACCCGAACGCGCTGAAGGAAGCGGACGAGCTGGACCGCGAGCGCGCGCAGGGTCGCATCCGCGGACCGCTGCACGGGATCCCGATCGCGCTGAAGGACAACATCCTCACGGCCGACCTGCCGACGACGGGCGGGGCGCTCGCCTTCGACGGCTTCGTCCCGCCGTACGACGCGACGCTGGTGAAGAACCTCCGGGATGCCGGCGCGATCATCATCGCCAAGACGGGGATGACCGAGCTGGCGAACTGGGTGGCGAGCGGGATGCCGGGGAACTACAACGCCGAGAAGGGCTACGGCATGAACCCGTACGACCCGCGGCGCGATCCGCGGCCGGCGACGTTCGACGGCCGGCCGGTCATGCAGACGGGCGGCTCCAGCTCGGGGATCGGCACGGCGGCGAACTTCTGGGCGGGGAACGTCGGGACGGAGACGTCGGGCTCGATCCTGAGCCCGTCGAACCAGAACATGCTCGTCGGCATCAAGCCGACCGTGGGCCGCATCAGCCGCTGGGGCGTGATCCCGATCACCGCGGACCAGGATACGCCCGGGCCGATGACGAAGTTCGTGGCCGACGCCGCGATCCTGCTGGGCGCCATGGAGGGCGCCGCGCCCGACCCGCACGACTCCGCGACCACGCGCTGCACGCCGCCGCCCGGCCGCGACTACACGAAGTTCCTCGATCCGAACGGCCTCAAGGGCGCGCGGATCGGGATCCCGCGCGCGTACTACTACGAGGCCACGCCGGTCCCCGGCTCCGACCGCCCGCGCGGCGGGCTGAACCCGGCGCAGGCCCGGGTGATGCAGGAGGCGATCGCGATCCTGCGCGAGCAGGGCGCCATCATCGTCGACCCGGCCGACATCCCGAGCGTCGTCGCCAAGGACTCGACGAACAACCTCCTCCTCTGGAACCCCTGTAGCGGACTCGACGACGCGAAGGGGAAGGACGACGACTGCTCCGTCGTCCTGAAGTATGGGATGAAGCGGGACTTCAACGCGTTCCTCCAGTCGCTCGGCGCCGGCGCGCCGGTCAAGTCGCTCACCGAGCTGCGCGAGTGGAACAAGGCCCACGAGAAGGCCGGCGCCATCAAGTACGGCCAGGCGCAGCTCGACATCTCCGATGAGATGGACGTGGAGAAGGACCGCGCGCGCTACGAGGCCGACCGCGCCAAGGACATCCGGCTCGCCGGCACGAACGGCATCGACGCGGTGATGAAGGCGAAGCGCCTCGACGCGCTCCTCTTCCCCGGCCCGAGCGGCGCCGGCATCGCCGCGCGGCCCGGGTACCCGACCGTCGTCGTGCCGTTCGGGATGATCCCGAATGAGCCGTTCTCGCGCCCCGGCGCACCGCCGAGCAACCCGTTCCCGCCCGGCTTCGACCCCAAGCCGCAGCCGTTCGGCGTCAGCTTCACCGGGATGGCGTGCAGCGAGCCCACGCTCATCCGCCTGGCGTACGCGTTCGAGCAGGCGACGAAGCGGAGGACGCCGCCGCCGGGCCTGCGCTGAGGGATGGGCGCCGCCCCACCGCCCCCCGCCGCCGGCGGCGCCCCGCCGCGCCGATCCGGAGGGTGATGGC
>JADGGV010000099.1 GCA_019689775.1 Gemmatimonadota bacterium | reverse complement strand
GTCACCGACCCGCCGCCCGCCGTTCGGCCGTTCGGCCGCGCTCAGCGCACGAACGTCAACCACTCGTCCCGCGTACCCGCACCATAGAGGTGCGCCGCCGCCGTGTCCCCGCGGATCGTCCCCTTCACCTTGAGGCGCTTGTCCCTGGACTCGAGGAAGAACCGCCTTCCCTCGCGGTTGCCGTGCACCCGCGTCGTGGTCGAAGGCCGCAGCTCCGGCCGCAGGATCAGGTAGCCGTCGATCTTGCCGCCGTGCTCGAGGAGCCAGAGGCTCGCGCTCTCGCTCGGCGTGTCGACGCTCCATTCGCCGCTCATCCCGAAGCGCACGGGCGCGAACGCGGCCACGAGCGCGGCGACGACGGCGATGACGGCGAGCAGCTTCATCATGGGTCGAGCCTCGAGCCGATCCGCGCAGGGCCGGGCGGCGCCGGGCGCCGGCCATGGCGTAGGTGTGGGGAGACGGTTGAAGGATCGGCACGCCGGCGCGCGGGCTGAAGCCGTCGGGTGGGTTCGCAGCGGCGGCACGCGGCGCGGCGACGCGCGCGGCTGCGGCCGCGTCGCCGTGCGGGCGGCGCCCGATCACCCGCCGTACAGCTTGTAGGGGAGCCAGAGCAGACCGGCGCCGAGGCGCTCCTTCCACTGCTCGCCGGCCGGGCGGCGGCGCCATGCGGCGAGCGTCAGCTCGCGGGCGCGCTGGATGTCGCGGCGGAACTGCTCCTCGAGCCGCGAGGCGACGCCGCGGTCCTCGAGCTGGAGGTCCAGCTCGTAGCAGCCCATCAGGCTCCACGGGTTGAGGTTGCTGGAGCCGACGAGCGCGATCATGCCGTCCACGACGAGCGTCTTGGCGTGGAGCATGGGGCCGCCCCACAGGTAGATCCGCACGCCGGCCCTGAGGAGCGAGGCGTAGTGCGCGCGCGCGGCCTGGTTCAGGAGCCGCAGGTCGGATCGGCTGGGCACGAGCAGCCGCACGTCGACGCCCGCGCGGGCCGCCGAGGCGAGGGCGCGGCGAAGCGGCGCGGGCGCCAGCGGGTAGGCGCCCGTGACGTAGACGGTGCGCTCGGCGACGGCGGACAGGAGCTGGTAGAGACGGTAGGCGCGGCCGTGTGCCGGCGGCCCGTCGACGACGCGGATGGCGACGCCGTCCACGGGCGTCGGCGCGGCGGGGGCGATATGCGCCATCTCGCCGCCGGCTTGCCGCCACATGCGGGCGAACGCGGCCTCGAGCGCCTGGCCGATCGGCCCCTCGACGCGGACGGCGGTGTCGCGCCAGGCGCCGAGGCCGCCGTCGTCGAGCCACTCGCGCCCGATGCAGAAGCCGCCCACGATGGCGGCGCGGCCGTCGACGACGAGGAGCTTGCGGTGGTCGCGCGTGAAGAGCCGCAGCGGCTTGAGGAACGCCGGGGCGCCGAAGGCGCGGACCTCGCAGCCGGCCTCGGCCAGCCGCCGCCAGAGCGAGCGCGAGGTCCGAAACGAGCCGAGCCAGTCGTAGAGGACGCGGACGCTCACGCCGGCCCGCGCCCGCTCGATCAGCGCGTCCGCGAACGCCTGGCCGACCTCGTCGTCGCGGATGATGTAGTTCTCGAAGCCGATGGAGCGCCGCGCCGCCGCGATGAGCGTCAGCATCGCCGGGTAGGCGACGGGGGCGTCCACCAGGATCTCGGCGGCGTTGCCGGGGATGAGCGGCGCCTCGGCGATGCGGCGCAGCCCACGCGCCAGGATGCGCGGCACGCCGCGCCCGCGGAGCCGGCCGCCGGGGCCGTCCGGCGCGCGGGGCGGCCAGGCGCGGCGGTCCCCCACGCGCCGTTCGCCGCGCCGGCGCTCGAGCGCGCCCGCCTCCGGCCCGTTGGTGTTCGCCATCAGCCGTAGCGCTCGAGGAAGCGCATGAGCGCAGCCTCTTCCGGGTAGTAGCTGGCTGGCTCCTGCGCCTCGACCGGGCGGGGCGTGCGCCGCATGAGCGGCTCCATCGTGCGGCCGTGATGCTCGTACTGCTCGAGGATCGCCGGATGGATGTAGGCCTGCCGGCAGATCGTCGGCGTGTTCCCGAGGTCGAGCGACACCAGCTTGCAGCACAGCACGACGTTCTTCTTCGCCTCCGCCGCGCTCCGCGGCGGCCCGAGGTCGGCCAGCACCGTGGCCGCGCGCACCGTGCCGCCGAACGTGCGCAGGTCCTTCGACGTGTAGCGCCCGCCCAGGACGTCGCGCAGGTAGCGGTTGACCGCCTTCGCCGTCACGTCGTGCAGCGCGCCGTCCTCGCCCACGTAGCGGAACAGCCGATCGCCCGGGAGCTGCATCAGCCGACGGATGATCTGCACGAGCGGCGTGTCCGCCACGACCTGCCGCTGGTCCTTGCTGCGCTTGCCGGCGTAGGTGAAGACGAGGTTGCGCCCCTCGACGCGCACGTGCTTCTTGCGCAGCGTGCAGATGCCGAACGTCTTGTTGCACACCGCGTAGCGCTCGCTCCCCGCGCGGAAGTACGCCCGCGCCATGAGCCGCACGACCGTCGCCAGCACCTTCTCGCGCCCCAGCCCCCGGCGCCGCAGGTGCTCGTTCGTCGTCGCCCGCAGCCGCGGCAGCACCCGCGCCACCTCGCTCACCCGCCGCCACTTGCGCCCATCCCGGATCGCCACGTGATCGGCGCTGTAGATGTACTGCTTGCGCCCCTTCTGGTCGTACCCCCACGCCTGCACCTTGCGCGTCGAGGTCGGCGCGATGTGCACGTCCGTCCACGCCGGCGGGATCGCCAGCCGATCGATCCGGCGCAGCGCCGCCGCGGACGTCAGCGGGGCGCCGTCCACCTTGAGGTAGACGAAGCCCTGCTCCCTCGTCCCGGTACGCCGCCACCAGCCTCGTGCCTCCGGTTCCCTCATCGCCACCGTCGGTCGCTATCACGCTTCGTGCCACCTCCCGCGCCCGCGCGTGCGCGCCCTGGAGTTTCCCACCCCGGGGAGCCATATTCCAACACCCCGATCTCAACGGAGAACACGACATGGCCAACCCGAAGAAGCGGCCTGCGAGATCCGGCGGCGTCCCCCGCTGGATCTACATCCTCCTTGGCGTTCTCGTCCTCGCCGTCGCCTACCGGCTGCTGGCGCCCGGCCAGGCCGAGGCCGCGCACCCCGACCCGCGCCCCGGCATCACCGCCGAGAAGGTGCTGCCGGCGTTCCGCTTCGCCGACCAACCCGAGGTCGCCGAGGTCTACGAGCTGGCGCGCCAGATCCCGGACGTCATCGACGGGATCTACTGCTACTGCGACTGCCACAAGCACTACGGCCACCGCTCGCTCCTCACCTGCTTCGAGAGCGAGCACGGCTCCGGCTGCGACGTCTGCATGCAGGAGGTCGTGATGGCGTACCGGCTGCACCAGCAGGGGAAGAGCCTGGAGCAGATCCGGGCGGCGATCGACGCGGCCTTCGGTCACGCCTGAGCGGCGGCTTGCCGCGACGACACGCGCCGGCGGGGTGAGGACCCCGCCGGCGCGTGTCGTTTCCTGCCCCACCCCGGGACGGCGAGCGGCGGCACGGATGTCGCCGTGGGACACCGCTCCGTGGCGTCGGCGCCGGCCCGGCGATCGGGCGGAAGGGGCAGCGGCGCGATCCTCGAGGACGGGTACGGCGTGAGGAGGGACGATGACGCAGCCGTCGCGGACCACGGAGACGGAGAACCGGGATCACGAGGCGATCCGGGCCATCATGCACGAGGTGACGGAGCGGCTGACCGTGCCGGACCGGGCGACGCTCGCGCTGGGGCTGATCGGCCACCTGGCCACGCTGATGAACCGGAGCCAGATGGCCCGGCTGCTGGAGCAGCTCCAGGAAGAGGCGCGGCGGGTGCAGGACGTGCCGCCGCGGCGGGGCGGCGCGTCGTAGGCCGGCTACCCGCCGAGCGTGGGCTCGTAGCCGAGCGCGCGCACGATCTCGAGGATGCGGTCGAGGTCCAGCTCGTCGTCGTCGAAGTCGACCTCGGCGGAGCCGTCCTCGCGGTTGGCGACGGCGCCGTAGACGCCGCGCTCGGCGCGCAGCGCCGCCTCGATCCGGGCCTCGTCTGCGCGGCTGCGCATCCCGGCCACGCACAGCTTGAGGGTAGCCATCAGACGTGGAGCACGATCCGGTCCAGGTGCGGCCGCCGCCTCGGCACCAGCCGCTCGACGACGTTGGCGCGCCGACGCAGCCGCCGGTGCGCCGCCCGCTCCGCCTGCTCCTCGCGGTCGAGGATCAGGCCGAGGATGCCGGTCGCGCCGAACGTGAGCGGCGCGACCGCGCGGGAGAGGACGCGCGCGCGGTGGCGCCGGCCGGACGTCCAGGGGCCGCCCGCCGAGGCGTCGGCCGCGGTCTCGTAGAGCGCCCGGCCGATCCCCGCCGCCGCCACGCTCATCGCCACGCCGTCGAGCACCTGCGCCGCCAGCCGCGTGGCGCGGCTGGGGCGGAGCGCCCGGGCGGCGTGCGCCGCGCCCGCCAGCGGCGCCGCCAGCAGCAGCGCCCAGCGGACCAGCTTCGTCACCCGGCCGCTCGCCTTCCGCTCGCGCAGCGCGGCGTCGGCGCCCGCCACGAGGAAGATCGCCGCGGTCATCCACTGTAGCGACGAGAAGGCGACGTCGTTCGGGCCGCCGGCGGCCTCCGTCGCGATGCGCCGCACGGCGGTGCGGACGTTCGCGACCGCGGCGCGCCCCACGCCGGCTGCGCTGTCCAGGGTTCTCGGCATCCGCATCTCCAGGCTGGGGTCCCGGCCGGCGCCGTCGCAAGAGACAGACCCCGGCTCAGTGTGGGCCGAGGTAGATGTAGCCGTCGGCGACGTCGCTCAGCCGGTAGTCCGCGGGGCGGAGGTCCAGGCTCGTCCCCGGGCTCGCGTTCTCGCGCACCGGCTGGCGCAGGAAGTCGAAGTGGCGCCCGACGGGGACGCCCCAGGGCGACGGCAGGTCGCCCGCCGCGTCGTGGAAGACCTGGTACGCCCGCGTGCCGGTGTACGCGCCGGCCAGCGCGCCGCGCCCCACGCCCGGCGGCCCATCCTGGAGCACCGAGAAGACCTCGCCCGGGTAGCGGGCCGCGAGCTGCGCCGCCAGCCAGCGCACCGGCACCGGCTCGCCGCCGCCCACGGTGATCAGCCCCTGCGCGCCCCGCAGCGCGCTGTAGCCGTCGGCGAAGATGAGGACGCGCGCCTTCGGGTCCCGCGAGAAGACCGCGTCCTCGAGCGTCGCGGCCATGGTGTCCTGGAGCTGCGCGAGCGCGATCGCGGCCGCGCGCGGCGCGCGCGCGCGGGCGGCGGGCGTCTCCGCCGGCGCCCCCGCGACGATGCGGATCATGCGGTCCGCGCCGAGCTGCTGGTTCAGCCGCCAGACCTCGCGGTAGATGCGCAGGTAGTCGTCGCCGGCCCCGCCGGGGAGGAGGCCCGGATGCGCGAGCAGGATCGACGCCGCCTCCGGGCGCGTGTCGAGGTACGCGTCGATGTACGGCTGGAGGTTGGACGGGACCTGGAGCAGCACGGCATCCAGGCTCGAGCCGAGCGCCACCGCCCGGACGGCGTCCGCCGCGATCCGCTTTGCCGCGCCCGAGCCGGCGGCATCCCCGAGCACGACGATGCGGTGCGTGCGCGCGCCGTTCACGAGCAGGCGCGTCGGCGGCACGTGCGCCGCACGGGCGTACGCGGCCAGCTCCGACGCGTCCCCGACCGCGCCCTGTCGGCTCAGCAGCCACCCCGCCAGCCCGATGACCGCGAGCGCGGCCAGCGACACCGCCGCCGTCGTGCTGCGCATCCCCCACCGCCGCGGCACGCGCGGCCGGCGCGTGAACCGGTTGCCTCCCCTCGTGCGCATCGGATCCTCGGGTCCGCGGAAGGACCTGCCACCGAAGATATACGGCGCCGCTGCAATGGGCGTTCCGCCGGTCGTCGCCGCCCGGTCGCCGGGCCGACGACGCGCCTGTCCCACGACTCGCCGGCGGCGCCGCGGCGGGCCGCCGCACGCCCGCCCTTGAGATTCCCCGCCGCCCCGCCCATTCTGCGGCCAACGAGGCGGAAGGAGGAGCCATGGCCACGACGACCGGGATGCCCGCCGCCGGCGCGCGCGTGGTGCGCGCGCCGCGGGGCGCGGAGCGGACCTGCAAGGGGTGGACGCAGGAGGCGGCGCTCCGGATGCTGATGAACAACCTGGATCCGGAGGTCGCCGAGCGGCCCGAGGAGCTCGTCGTCTACGGCGGCACGGGGAAGGCCGCCCGGAGCTGGGAGGCGTTCGACGCCATCGTGCGCACGCTCCGCGAGCTGGAGAACGACGAGACGCTGCTGGTGCAGTCGGGCAAGCCGGTCGCGGTGTTCCGCACGCACCCGGCGGCGCCGCGCGTGCTCATCGCGAACGCCAACCTCGTCGGCCGCTGGGCGACCTGGGAGCACTTCCACGAGCTGGAGCGGAAGGGGCTCATCATGTACGGCCAGATGACGGCCGGCTCCTGGATCTACATCGGCACGCAGGGGATCCTCCAGGGGACGTACGAGACCTTCGGCGCCGTCGCGCGCCAGCACTTCGGCGGCACGCTGCGCGGCCGCTGGGTGCTCACCGGCGGGATGGGGGGGATGGGCGGCGCGCAGCCGCTCGCCGCCACCATGAACGAGGGCGCGATCCTCGTCGTCGAGGTCGACCCGAAGCGCATCGAGCGCCGCGTCGCCACCGGCTACTGCGACCGCATGACCGCCGACCTCGACGAGGCGCTCGGCTGGATCCGCGAGGCGACGGCGGCGGGCACGCCGCTCTCCGTCGGGCTCGTCGGCAACTGCGCGGAGGTGCTCCCGGAGCTGCTCCGCCGCGACGTGATCCCGGACGTGCTCACGGACCAGACGTCCGCGCACGACCCGCTCAACGGCTACGTCCCCGCCGGGCTCTCCCTCGAGGAGGCGGCCGCGCTCCGTGCCGCCGACCCGGCCGAGTACCTCCGCCGCTCCCGCGCCTCGATCCGCCGCCACTGCGAGGCGATGGTCGCCATGATGCGCCGCGGCGCCGTCACGTTCGACTACGGCAACAACCTGCGCGGCGAGGCGAAGGACGCGGGCCTCGAGGACGCGTTCGCGTTCCCGGGCTTCGTCCCGGCCTACATCCGCCCGCTCTTCTGCCAGGGGAAGGGCCCGTTCCGCTGGGCCGCGCTCTCCGGCGACCCGGCCGACATCCACCGGACGGACCGGCTCGTCCTCGAACTGTTCCCCGAGGACGAGCACCTCCGGCGCTGGATCACGATGGCGCAGAAGAAGGTCCACTTCCAGGGGCTGCCGGCGCGCATCTGCTGGCTCGGGCAGGGGGACCGCGCAAAGTTCGGCGTCGCACTCAACGACCTGGTCGCCGCCGGCGAGCTGAAGGCGCCGATCGTCATCGGCCGTGACCACCTCGACACCGGCAGCGTCGCCTCGCCGTTCCGCGAGACCGAGGCGATGAAGGACGGCAGCGACGCCATCGCCGACTGGGCGATCCTGAACGCGCTGCTGAACACGGCCTCCGGCGCGAGCTGGGTCTCGTTCCACCATGGCGGCGGCGTCGGCATCGGCAACTCGCTGCATGCGGGCCAGGTGCTCGTCGCCGACGGCACGCGCGAGATGCGCGAGCGCATCGAGCGCGTGCTCACGAACGATCCCGGCCTCGGCGTGGCGCGGCACGCGGATGCCGGCTACGAGCTCGCCGTCGAGACGGCCCGCGCGCACGGCATCCGGCTGCCGATGCTCGGCGGCTAGCCATGCCGATCCTGCTCCCCGAGCTGCTCTGGCTCGACGGCGCGTTCCGCCGTGGCCTGGGGGTCGACGTCGACGCCCGCACCGGCCGCATCGTCCGCGTCGGCGCCGAGGCCGAGCTGCTCGCGCGGGCGGGCGACGACCTCGTCGCCGGCGGCCCCGCCGCGGAGCTCGTCCCCAGCACCGCCGTCCCGGAGTACGTGCGCGGCGGCCCGCAGGTCGAGCGGCTCCCCGGCCGCGCGCTCCTCCCCGGCTTCATCAACGCGCACTCGCACGCATTCCAGCGCCTGATCCGCGGGCGCACGCAGTGGCGCCCGGCGGACGCGCCCGACGCCGACTTCTGGAGCTGGCGCGAGGCGATGTACGCGGCCGCGCACGCCCTCACGCCCGAGGACGTGTTCGCGGTCTCGCGCTTCTGCTTCCTCGAGATGCTGCGGGCGGGGATCACGACCGTCGGGGAGTTCCATTACCTGCACCGCGACCGCAACGGCTCGCCCTACGACGACCCGAACGAGCTGGCGCTGCGCGTCGTCGCGGCCGCGCGCGAGGTCGGCCTCCGCATCGTGCTCCTGGACGTCGCCTACGCCA
Organism: Gemmatimonadota bacterium; assembly: GCA_019689775.1. GTDB lineage: Bacteria > Gemmatimonadota > Gemmatimonadetes > Longimicrobiales > RSA9 > JADGGV01. The sequence continues at coordinate 1,881 of JADGGV010000099.1, read as the reverse complement.
CGGGCGGCGTCGGCGAGCCGCTCCGCCCCGAGCAGCGCCGCTTCGCGACGCCGGACCTCGACGCGTTCCTCGCCCAGGTCTGGGACCTGCGCGCGGCGGTGCGGGACGATCCGCTGGTCACGGTCGGCCTCGCGCCCCACAGCATCCGCGCCGTGCCCCGCGAGTGGCTGCGCCCCGCCGCGCGGTGGGCCGCCGACCACGGGCTGCCGCTGCACATGCACGTGAGCGAGCAGCCCGCCGAGGTCCGCGCCAGCCTCGAGCGCTACGGCCTCGCCCCGGTCGAGCTGCTCGACGCCGAGGGCGTGCTCTCCGCGGCGTTCACGGCCGTGCACGCCACCCACATCTCCGATGCGGAGGTCCAGCTCCTGGGCGAGACCCGCGCCACGGTGTGCGCCTGCCCGACCACCGAGCGCGACCTCGGCGACGGCTTCCTCCCCGGCGCCGCGCTCCGCGCCGCGGGCGTCGCCATCGCCGTCGGCACCGACAGCCAGACGGCGATCGACCCGCTCGAGGAGATCCGCCTCCTCGAGTACCACGAGCGCCTGCGCCGGCAGCGGCGCGTGCTGCTGACCGAGCCGCTCGGCGACCGCCTCGAGGTCGCGCCCGTGCTCCTCGACGCCGGCACGGTGGCGGGCGCCCACGCCCTCGGCCTCGACGCCGGCCGCCTCCGCGCCGGCGCCTGCGCCGACCTCGTCGCCATCGACCTCGAGCACCCCGCGCTCGCCGGCTGGACGGACGAATCGCTCGCCGCCACGCTCGCGCTGTGCGCGCCCGCCGACATCGTGCGCGACGTCTGGGTCGGCGGCGTGCGCCGCGTCGAGGCCCGCCGCCACGCGCTCGATCACGAGGCGCTCGAGGCGTTCCGCCGCGTCGCCGGGGCGGGCGTTCCAACGCCCGGCGCGGAGCCGCCGTCCAACTGAGGAACGCCGGCGGGCGTTGGGCGAAACCCGGCCCGGCGCGCCGCCGTACTTCGTGCGGACCCTCGACCGCAGGAGCATCTCCCATGACCAGCAGGATCGCCCTCGGCGCCGCGCTCCTCGCGCTCGCCGCCGCGCCGGCCTCGGGCCAGCAGCGCGTCGCGCTCTCCGGCGACGACGTCGCCATCTACGACCTCGCCGGCGAGGTGCAGGTGCGGGCGTCCTCGGGCCCGTCGGTCGTCGTCGAGGTCGCGCCCGGCGGCGACGACGCCGACAAGCTCCGCGTCGCCACCGGCCGGACGGGCGCGTGGCAGACGCTGCGCGTCATCTTCCCCGCCGACCGCATCGTCTACGACCGGCCGGGGTGGGCGGGCGCGAGCGCGGAGCTGCGCGTGCGCGAGGACGGCACGTTCGGCGATCCGCGGATCTGGCCCGAGGGCGACGCGGAGCGCGAGCGCTCCGACGGCCAGCGCGTGCGGGTCTCGGGGCGGGGGAGCGGGCTGCACGCGTACGCCGACCTGACCGTCAACGTGCCGCAGGGGAAGCGCGTCGCGCTCTTCCTCGGCGTCGGCCGCGCCACCGTCGAGAACGTCGACGGGCGGCTGCGCGTCTCGACGAGCGCCGGCCGTGTCAGCGCCACGCGCACGCGCGGCGTGCTCTGGGCGGAATCCGGCTCCGGCTCGCTCGATCTCGCCGAGCTCGAGGGGGAGATCCGCGCGGCCACCGGCTCCGGCGGGATCCGCCTCGACGGCGCGCGCGGCTCGCGCATCTCGCTCGAGACCGGCTCCGGCTCGATCCAGGGCGGCCGCATCAGCGCCTCCCAGCTCAGGGCCGAAACCGGCTCCGGCGGGATCCGCCTCGACGGTCTGGCCGCGCCCGTCGCGCGCCTCGAGACCGGAAGCGGCAGCGTCGAGGTCGGCTTCACCAGCGACGTCGACGAGGTCAAGGTCGACACCGGCTCCGG
>JADGGV010000794.1 GCA_019689775.1 Gemmatimonadota bacterium | reverse complement strand
GCGCCTCCGCCTCCTCCAGCGCTACCCCGCGTTCGTCATCCGCGTCGGCCGCGCGGAGCTGGCGCTGGACGGCGAGCTGGCCGGGCGGATCAGGGTGCGCGTGGAGTAGGTCTGCGCGCTTGCAGGATCCCGCGCACGGCATCACGGGCAGCGCACGCGGCGGGATGTCCGGCTTGCAGCGGCACGGCTCGCCCTGCACGCCCGGCGCGGCATCACTGTCAAGGCCGCGCCGGTGGCGGCAAGGAGGCGCGGCCGCGCCGGCTACGGCGCGTGGAAACCGCCCCCCGGCGTCACCCCGAGGCGACGGAGCAGCTCCGGCGACCAGCGGGCGAGGCGCTCGCCGGTGCGGCGCTCGAGGAGCGCGGCCGCCTCGTCGTAGGCGGCGAGGAAGCGGCGCGGATCGCAGATGGCGGCGAGGAGGCGCGGCCGGCCGAGCTCCCGCTCGACCGTCGCGGCCATCTTCCAGCCGACGGTGTACCACGGCCCCTGCACGCCGAAGAAGGACATCGCCTTCCCCCGGATCGCGGCGGCGTCGCGCAGGCGGCCGTCGAGCACGTCGAGGAGGAACGCCTGCACGGCGGCGAGGTCCGGACCGAAGCGGGCGACGTCGCGGTCCCACCGCTCCCGGTCCGCGACGGGCCCGGTCGCGTGCGGGTGCACGTCCGGCCCGCCCGCGGCCGCCAGCATCGCCAGCCCTTCGCCGAACGCGCCCAGCCAGTGGAGCGCCGTGCGCGTCGGCTCCGGCACGTCGGCGAAGGCGTCGTCGCATACCGTGCCGTAGCCGATGTGGTGCAGCTCGTGGGCGAGCGTGTTCTCGAACTGCGCGCGGTCGACGGCGGGATCGAGGTAGAGGAAGATCGCCGGGTCGCGCTCCACGTCGAAGACGAAGCTGTTGCCGCGCGGCTTGATGACGGGGTAGACGGTGGCGTGGATGCGCGCGCCCGCCGGGAGGTACGCGAATGCGAGCGACGCCGCGGCCGAGGGGTCGGCGCGCCGCCACGCCTCCAGCGTGCGCCGCAGCGCCGGCGCCCGCGCGAGCAGCGAATCGGAGAGGACGAACGCGCGGAACGTCGAGTCGTCGAGCGGCCGGCGCATCGCGTGCTCGCGCTCCTTCAGGCGGCGATACCCCTCCGACCCGAGCAGCCGCGCCCAGTCCACGGCCTCGACCGGCCGACCGGCGGCGCGCTTCTCGAGGACCGCGAGCACCGCGTCGGCCTCGTCCGTCACGACGCGGAGGCGGAGGCGCGCGGTGTCGGCCCCCTGCCCCGCCACCC
>JADGGV010000793.1 GCA_019689775.1 Gemmatimonadota bacterium | reverse complement strand
CCGCGACGTCGCCCGCCCGCGCCGCCCGCACGAGCGGCCCCGGCGCGCCCCCCGCCCCGCCCACCACCCCTCTGATCTCGTGCCTCACGTCCGTTCCTTCCTCTCCTCCGCGCCGCGGCCCGGCGGCAAACGAAAACGCGGCCTCCCGATCGGATCGAGAGGCCGCGTCCGGTTGGTACCTGGGAGCGTCGGGCGGTGTCCCGCGCTCACCCTGCCCGCGCACCGGCACGCCACCTCTCCGGTCGGAGCGGCGGCAACGGGCACGGGCGCGGCGGGCGCATCGCGGTCGACGGCATGTCTCCCCGGATGTGCGTTCGGTCCGCAGATGAATGCGTGATCCGGATTCCGCTGTCAATGGGGGGCATACGCGATCTCGCGCGCCCCGAGGGCGGGGGCGCGCGGCCGTCGGCGAGCATCGCCGGTCGCGGGCCAATACATTGAGCGTGGCGCGGTGAGGACGCACGCACACACGCCGCTCGCGCACGAGGACGAACGCCGCGCGCTGCGGCATGCGACCGGCAAGCGCGCGCCGGAGCCGGGTGGGCGACTCCGGCACCGCACGGTCGCAAAGCTCGGCGCGTCAGCTCGGCACGCCGGCCGCTTGCAGCACCCGGTCCACGTACTTGTCGACGCCGCCGATCACGTCGACGACCGCCGACTTCTCCTCCGCGCCGGCCACGTCCTTCGCGAACTGGAGCAGCACGTTGCGCACCGCCGCGCGGTCCACGGCCGCGCGACGACGCGCCCGCGCCGCGGCGCTACGGCGACGCGGCTGCCCCGCCGCGATCTGGCGCTTGACCTGGAGCGGATACCGGGCGTGGAACTGCCGCGGCGACATCGCGCTCACGCTCTTGTCCAGCTTCTTCGCCTTCTCGAACAGCTCCCCCGTGGTGATGGACGGGTTCTTCAACAGCTCCTCCCGGACCATCTCCATGACCTTCCCGTTCCCATCAGCCATTCGACGCTCCTCTGGTGCAGGTTTGACGGCCGGTCCGCGGTCTCGCGGCGTAAACGTCCCCAGCCCTGCCCGACGCCAGGCGTGCGCAGGGGGACGGCGACGCGTTGTTGGGATATCGTCAGTAACCCGAGTGTCCCGCCGCGCGTGAGTGAACCCCCGAGCGGCGCGAGCGTCTAAAAGGTATGCGTGCGCGCTTCCGTACACAAGAGCAGCTTCGAGATTATCGCGCCGTATTCAGGTGAACAACTAGACGAGCTCCAGTCGTCGGCCACTCCGGGGCTGAGTGACCGGGCCGGTCGGCGGGGGAGGCCGGGGG
>JADGGV010000098.1 GCA_019689775.1 Gemmatimonadota bacterium | reverse complement strand
CCCCCGGCCGCCGGCCCCCGGGCCCGCCCCACGCCCCCCCGCCCCCCCGGCGGGGCCGGGGCCGCGACGCCCCAGGAGTAAGATGACGATGCACCGACACCCCCGTCCCGCCGCCGCGCTGCTCGCCGCGCTCGCCGCCGCGTTGCTGGCCGCGCCGGCCCACGCGCAGGAGGGCGCCGGCTCCACCGGCGCGACCGTGCTCCAGCTCACGCCGGGGAGCCGCGCCGCCGCGCTGAGCGGCGCCTACACCTCCGCCACCGGCGACGCCGACGTCCTCTTCTACAATCCGGCCGGGCTCTCCTCGTTGCGGGCCGGCGCGGCGCTCTCCTATGAGCGCTTCGTCGAGGACATCGCGCTCGGTTCGCTCTCCGGCGTGCTGCGCGCCGGCTCGCTCGCGATCGGTGCGGGGCTGGCGTATCTCGACGGCGGGTCGGTGCGCGAGGTCGTGCCGGACCCGATCTTCGGCGGCGAGCGCGGTATCGAGACCGGCAACACCGTCTCCGAGAGCGAGACGGCCGGCCGGCTGGCCGCCTCGCTCCCGCTCCGCGACGGGCGCATCCGCGTCGGCGCCGGCGCCGGCTTCGTCTCCACCTCGATCGCGGGCCAGACGAGCAGCGCGCCGATCTTCGACCTGGGCGCGCAGGCGGCCGTCTCGCCGGCGCTCACCCTCGGCGCGGCGCTCCGCAACCTCGGCGGCTCGCTCACCGGGGACGCCGGCCGCCTCCCGAGTGAGGCCCGCATCGGCGCGACGTTCCAGGCTGGCGGCCCGGGCGGCTTCGGCCTGCTCGTCTCCGCCGACTACGTCCAGCGGCTGAAGGAGAAGACCGGCGGCCTCGCGGCCGGCCTCGAGGCCGGCCTCCTCCCGGCTGCCGCCTCGCGCTTCGGCGCCGTCGGCCGCGTCGGCTACAGCACCGACCAGAGCGACGGCGGCCTCGGCCCGCTCGAGATCGGCGGCGGCATCTCGCTCGGCGCGCTCGCGCTCGATTACACCTACCGCAACCTCGATTTCTTCGGCGCCGTCCACCGCTTCGGGGTGCGCTGGGCGCGCGCGCCGATTCCCTAGGAGAGCACGCTCCGCTCGCCCGAGCGGACCTCGCGCACCCAGAGCTGGTAATCGATCGCGGCCGCCAGCGCCGCCTCGATGCTGCGCACGACGTCGCCTTCGCCGACCTCGCTGCGGGCGCGCTCCACGAGCCGCTCGTCCAGGAGGAAGGTGAAGGGACGCCGCGTCGGCGGCCGGCCCGGCCGGCCGCCCTCCCCACCGATCGTGCTCATGCTCGCCTCCGGCTCCGTCCCACCGGCCCACAGCGGGCCGGCCTCGCGCGAGGGTGCGACCGGATCCGGGGCGGAGCCATGGCCGATCGGGCGGGCGCACCGCTTGATCCCGGCGGCCACTCCTGACATTCTTCAAGCATGGAACCGAAAAAGCAGCTCATCGTCGTCGGTGACCGCGTCCTCATCCAGCCGGAGGCCGGCGAGGATCGTACGCGTGTCGGCCTGTACCTGCCGGCGACGGCGCTCGACAGCCAGGCCGTGCAGGGCGGGAAGGTCATCGCTCGCGGTCCGGGCACGCCGATCTCCGCGCCGGCCGAGCTCGACGACGAGCCCTGGCGCATCGGCGGCACCGAGGCGAAGTACCTGCCGGTGCAGGCCCGCCCGGGGGATTACGCGATCTTCTTCCGCCGCGCCGCCGTCGAGATCACCTTCGAGGGCGAGAAGTACCTGGTCGTGCCCCAGGCGGCGATCCTCGTGCTCGTCCGGGAGGACGACGCCTCCGAGCCCGATTGGTGATCCCGGCCCAACGTCGACGAGGGGGCGCGCCGGTCCACGGCCGCCCCCTCGTCGCTTCCATCCCCTGCCACGGCTCTTCCTCCCTCCCGCGGGGTACCCAGGGCTTCACCCATCGACGACGACGGAGATCGCATGCAGGAGCGAGAGCGGGACTACATCGCGCGGGCGACGGCGTACGACGGCCTCGTCCGCGCGTTCGCCATCGAGGCCACCACGGTGGTCGAGGCACTCCACGAGCGGCACGACACCTATCCCGTGACCACGGCCGCGCTCGGGCGCCTGGCCATGGGCGCGCTGCTCTTCGGCGCCATGCTGAAGGAAGGGGACCACGTGGTCACGCTGCGGATCCAGGGCGACGGCCCCGCCGGCACGCTGCTCGCCACCGCGAACGGCCGCGGCGAGGTCCGCGGGCTGGTCTCCAACCCGCGGCCGGAGATCGACCAGGTCCGCGACGGCAAGCTGTTCGTGCGCGGCGCCGTCGGCACCGCCGGGCGTCTGACCGTCACGCGCGACGTGGGGATGCGTCACCCGTACACCAGCACGGTCGAGCTCGTCTCCGGCGAGATCGGCGAGGACCTGGCGTACTACCTGGCGCACAGCGAGCAGGTGCCGTCCGCCGTCGGCATCGGCGTCTTCGTGCGTGCGGACGGCCGCGTGGAGGCGGCCGGCGGCTACGTCGTCCAGCTCATGCCGGGGCTGGCGGAGGACGCGGTGGACGAGATCGAGGACAAGATCCGCTCGCTCCCCCACCCCACCGCGATGCTGCGGAGCGGCGACTCGCCCGAGGACATGCTCGGTCGGATTTTCCCCGACGGCTACGAGCTGCTGGACCGCCTGCCGGTCCGGTTCCACTGCCCGTGCTCGCGGGAGCGGGCGGAGCGCGCGCTGCTGCTGCTCGGAACGGACGCGCTCGAGGAGATGCGCGCCGAGGGCGCGGCGCGCGGCCACACCGAGGCGGTCTGCCAGTTCTGCTCGACCGAGTACCGCTTCACCACGGAGGAGATCGAGTCGCTGATCGACCAACTGAAGGCCGCGTGAGCCGCGGGCCCCGGACCGCCGGCCCGCGTGCCGGGCCGGCGCATCGGCGTCAGAGCGGACGCACGGGCCTCACGCCCGCGCTCTCCAGGTAGCTCTTCAGGCGCGGCGCCGGCACGAGCCGCTCATCGAACCGGATCCACAGTTCGCCTGTCTCGGGGTCCGCCCGTACCTCGTGCACGCCGACCTTGCTGTGCAGGATCGCTTCCACCTTCAAGGCCGATTCCGCATCCTCGATCCCGCGCACCAGGTAGCGCGCCTCCGCCATTCTCGACCTCCCGAGTGACCGGGGAGCGCCCCGATCGTCCATCGTATACGCCGGCGCAATGCTGGCCCCCCGCCGCGGCTTGCGCGAACGACGCCGGCGGCTGCAAATTTGGCCCTCCCCGGTTCGACCGATCAATACAATGAGACGATCGAAACCGCACCGCGAGGACGCGGCGCCCCGCAAGGGAACGTTCGCCGAGATCGAGCGCCTGCTGCGCCACGCCCGCGCCATTCCGCTCGCCGCTCCCGTCCTGCTCTTCCTCGGCTTCGGCCTCGGGAAGGCGACGACGAGCCGGCTCACGCCGCCGGCCGACGCCGCCGCGCACCTGCGGAACGACGTGCGCCACGTGCCTCCGATCCAGATCGAGGCGCTCGCCCGCACCATGAGTGCCATCCGCCGCGCGGGCCAGGAGACGGCGGCCTACGTCTCCCTGTATCGCGAGCACGTCGCGCCGGTCGAGCTGGTGCTCCGGCGCCGCGGCGTGCCCGGGGACATGGCCCGGCGCATGGCGTGGCCGCTCGTGGAGCACGCGACGCGCCAGCACCTCGATCCGGCGACCGTCGCCTCCGTGCTCCTCGTGGAGAGCGAAGGCAACCCGTACGCGACGAGCCCCGTCGGCGCGCGCGGCCTCATGCAGGTCATGCCGAGCTGGGCGGGACGCTGGGAGGGGTGCGGCCGCAACCTCTACGACATCAACGACAACCTCTGCACGGGCACGAGCCTGCTCGCCTGGTACCTGCGCAACGCGGGCGGCGACGAGCGCCGGGCGCTCCTGGGCTACAACGGCTGCGTCCGCGGCTCGAACACCCCCAACTGCCACGTCTACCCGGATCGGATCGCGCGCCTGCGGCGAGAGATCGACCGGGAGATCCAGGCGGCGCGCGCGAAGCCGTTGCACGTCCTCGCGCGCTGACGCGACGTTCATTGAAGCAGCGGCGCCCGGTCACCGCGCGGTGGCCGGGCGCCCGTGCGTTCCGGTGCCGCGTGCCGCTCAGCGCGCCGCGAGCTCCGATAGCAGCGCCGCGGCGGCGTGCGTGCCCTTCTCGAAGTTCTCCAGGCTCATCCATTCATCGGGCGCATGGGCGTTCTCGCCGGGAAGCCCGAAGCCCATGAGGAGCACGGGCGCGCCGAGCACGCGCTCGAAGTCCGAGACGATCGGGATCGACCCGCCCTCCCCCGCCAGGACCGGCGCCCGGCCGAAGGCGTGCTCGAGCGCCCGCGCGCCGGCCTCGTGCAGCGGCCCCTCCAGCCGGGCACGCCAGGGCTTGCCACTGTGCAGCTCGCGCACGTCCACGACGACGCCCGGCGGCGCCACCCGGCGGACGTGCGCGATGAACAGCTCGGCGATCCGAGCCGGATCCTGATCGGGGACGAGGCGGCAGCTCACCTTGGCCATCGCCGTCGACGGGAGCACCGTCTTCGAGCCCTCCCCCGTGTAGCCGGAGAGCAGCCCGTTCACTTCGCAGGTCGGGCGCACCCAGAGCCGCTCGAGCGTGCCGAAGCCCTTCTCGCCGAACAGCGCCGGGCTCCCCGTCTCCTCGCGGAACGCCTCCTCGCTGAACGGCACGCGCGCGATCTGCTCGCGCATCTCCTCCGGCGGCCGCACATCGTCGTAGAAGCCGGGGATCTGGATCCGGCCGTCCGCGTCGTGGAAGCTGGCGGTGATCCGCGCGAGCGCCGTGGCCGGGTTCATCACGGCGCCGCCGTAGGAGCCGGAGTGCAGGTCCTGCGCGGGGCCGCGCACGTCGATCTGGAAGTAGGAGATGCCGCGGAGCGACGCGCCGATCGTGGGCACGCCCGGCGCCACCATGCTCGAATCCGAGACGACGATGGCGTCGGCGCGCAGGCGCGCCGCGTTCGCCTCGAGGAACGGCACCAGGTTCTCGCTCCCGACCTCCTCCTCCCCCTCCGCCACGACGACGACGTTGACCGGGAGCCTCCCGGTCGTCCGCATGTGCGCCTCGATCGCCTTCACGTGCAGGAAGAGCTGCCCCTTGTCGTCGACGGCGCCGCGGGCGTAGATCCGCCCATCGCGGATGGTCGGCTCGAACGGCGGCGACGTCCACAGCTCCAACGGCTCGGCCGGCTGCACGTCATAGTGCCCGTAGATCAGCACCGTCGGCGCGTCCGGGCCGGCGCCCCGCCATTCCCCGAGGACGACCGGGTGACCGGCCGTCTCCTCGATGGCGGCGTCCAGCCCCGCCGCGCGCATCCGGTCGGCCAGCCACGCGGCGGCGCGGCGCACGTCGGCCTTGCGCTCGCTGCGCGCGCTCACGCTCGGGATGCCCAGGAACTCGAACAGCTCCTCCCGAAAGCGGGGCAGGTTCTCGTCGATGTAGGCGTCGATCCGGTTCGTGTCCACGCTTCCCCCCGCTGCGTGATCGTGACAGTCGTGGCGGCGCCCCGCGGAAACGCGGGCGCGGTAAGCTCCGGCGCGCTCGCGCGCCCGTCAAGTCAGCGCGGGGCCGCCGCCGGCGCGGGCGGCTGGCCAAGCAGCTCCCGCAGCAGCGCGTCCGCGTGGTACACGCTGCGCAGCGCCTCGGTGATCCCGGCGGTGTGCACCGAGACCGTGCGTCCGCTCGCCGAGCCGAACAGGAACTGGTGCGGCAACGCCTCGATGTTGCTGTCGAAGACCAGCCCCACGACGCGGCCGGTTCGGTCGATGAGCGGGCTGCCGCTGTTGCCGCCGCTGATGTCGTTCGTCGAGACCAGATTCAGCGGCTTGCCGAGGTCGACCGCGGCGCGCTCCCGCGCGAAGCTCGCGGGGAGCGTGAACGGCATCCGGTTGCCGAAGTCCGCCGAGCGCCCGTACAGCCCGTAGATCGTCGTCATCGGCGGCGCCCGCGTGCCGTTGTACGGATAGCCGCGCACCACGCCGTCGCTGATGCGCGGTGTGAACGTCGCATCCGGCGGCACGGACGTCCCGTAGGCCGCGAAAAGCGCCTGCGCCAGCCGCGCCGCCTGGACGTCCTGCCGCGCCATGAGCGAGTCCCAGCGCGGCTGGAGCGCGCGCGCGGTCGCGAGCATCGTGCGGACCAGACGGACGAGCGGGTCGCTCGTCGTGTCCACGGCCGGCTCGCCGCCCTGAAGCAGCGCGCGCCGGAACGCCGCGTCGCCGATCCGCGTCGACGTCACCAGTCGCCGGGCCGCCGCGTCCGGTTCCTCCCCGCTCTGGACAGCCTGGCGGAGGAGCGCGTTGTCCGGTGGGAGGAACCGCTGCATCAGCCGCAGGCGGGACGCCAGCAGCCGCCGGCTGAGCGCGGTGTCCAGCGGCAGCTCGCCGCCGAGCCGGGTCGCGAGCTGCTGGAGCTTCTCGCCGCGGAACTCCGCCGAGCGCTGCGCCTCGGGGAGCGAGCGCTCGCGCACCAGCCGCACCAGCGTCGCCGCCACCTGCATGTGCGGCTCGGAAAAGAGATTCGGGTTGCTCAGGTTCAGCTCGGGGCTGAGCCTCAGCTTCTCGGCCTGGATGGCCGCCATGCGGTCGAACACGTCGCCGTAGCGCGAGCGGAGCAGCGTATCCGCGTTCAGCCGCCGCTCGAAGTCCGTCTGCCACGCCACCTTCCGCGCCAGCAGCAGCGTGTCCAGCAGGCCGGCCATCTCGCCCCGGAACGCCTTCAGGCTGTTCTCCACCTCGAACAGATCCTGCCGCACCTGCTGCGCCGTCTGCGGGTTCCGCCGCGCCAGCTCCTGAAGGTAGCTCCGCTGCGCCTCCAGGAACGCGATGTAGAACGGATGTCGGTACGCCCGCTCGTACATGAGCTGCGCGACCGTGATGAGCCGACTCGTGCTCGCGGGGTTGCCGACCGCGAACACCAGCTCGCCGTCGCCCGGACCGCCGGCATCCCACTCGAGGTAGTTGGGCGTGCTCGCCGGCGTGGTCCCATCGGCCTCGTAGGCGCGGACGAACGTCACATCGAGCGCGTAGCGCGGATACGTGAAGTTGTCCGCATCGCCGCCGAAGAACCCCGCCTGGAGCTCCGGCGCGAAGACGAGCTTGACGGGCTGGTAGCGCTTGTAGCGGTAGAGGTGGAACTGCCCGCCATGGTACAGCGAGACCACCTGGCAGACGAGCTTCGTCTGTTGCTCGCACTCGCGCTGGATCCGTGCCGACGCCGAGTCGACCGCCGCGGCGCGCGCCGCATCCGCCGCACCGGCCGCCGCGGCGCCCGTCACGCGCGCCGTCACGTCCTCGATCGAGACGAGCTGGTCGAGGTACACGTTCGGGCAGACCCGCTCCTCCGCGCGCGTGGCGGCGTAGAAGCCGGTCTCGACGTAGTCGTGGCCCGGGCTCGATTGCGCCTCGACGCATTCGCGGCCGCAGTGGTGGTTCGTCATGACGAGCCCGGTTGGCGAGACGAACGCGGCCGAGCAGTAGTTCGCGAAGCGGACGGACGAGAGGCGCACGTGCTCGAGCCACTGCGGCGTCGCCTGGAAGCCGTACTGCCTCCGCCAGTAGGCCAGCGGCGGGTCCTCGAACGTCCACATGGTCCCGAGTTCCAGCCCGGTGGGCCTCAGCTTCTGGGCCAGGCGGACCGCCTCGGGCGGGGGCTGTAGCTCCGGCGGCACGGCGGCCGGCGCGGTAGGCTGCGGCCGCGCGGGCGCCGCAGCCCGCGCGGCGCACCCCACCGTCGCCACCGTCAAGGCCAGCGCCAGCCGACCAGCCAGGGACAGGGACATGGTCCGACTCCGTCGACGTGATGCGGGTCGCAATGGCACGCCGGCGCGGCACGCCGCTCTCTCGGCGCCCGGTTCGGGAGGCCGCCCGGTCGCAAGTATCCGGCCATGCGGGATCGGCTCACTCGCCGTGGAGCCAGCGCCGGAACGGCGCCGGCAGCCGCGCCTCCAGCTCCGCCGCCGGCGCCGGGAGCGGCGGCTCCGTCGCGCTCAGCGTGTGCCAGAACAGCGCCGGCCGCCCGGGCGCGGGGGGGTGCGCCAGCAGCTCCGCCGCCGCCTTCGCGGTGTAGGTCGGGTCGAGGCGCAGCCCGAGCCCCTCGAAGAGCGACGTCGCCTCGCGCCCCGCCGGCGTCTCCCGCCCGTAGCCGGCGCCGATCTGCCCGTGCCGCAGCTCGACGCGTCGGAGCGCCTCGGCGGGATCGAGTCGCACACCGCCCCGCTCGAGCAGCGCCAGCGCGCCACGGACCAGCCGGCTCAGCGTGCGCTCGTTCGTGACGATGCGCCCGGTGATCCGCGTCGCCGCGACGGTGGTCTCGAGGCCGGCCAGCGCGAGGCCGATCGCGAGCCCGGCCGCCGTGCCCAGCGTGCCGGCGGCGACGTGCACCACGGCCGGACACGGCGCCTCCCCGGCCGCCACCTGGTCGGCCAGCTCCAGCGCCGCGGCGACGTAGCCGAGCGTCCCGAGCGCGTCCGAGCCGCCGGGCGCCACCGCGTACGCGCCCTCGCGCCGGTGCGCCCAGCGCGCGGCGAGGAGCGCGCCGGGGACGAGTTCCATCCGCCGGGTGAAGCGCAGCTCCGCGCCGACGGCGACGTCCGTCAGCAGCACGCGCCGGGCGTGGTCCGTGGCCGGCTGGGGGAAGAGCACCAGCGTCGCCGCGAGGTCGAGCCGCCGCGCGTAGAGCGCGGTGGCGAGCGCGTGGTGCGAGCCGAAGGCGCCCGCCGTGACCACGCGCGCGGCGCCCGCCCGGCGGGCGTCGGCGAGAAGGAACTCCAGCTTGCGCACCTTGTTACCGCCGTACGGCTCGGCGGACAGGTCGTCGCGCTTGATCCAGGCACCGCCGGCGCCGAGCGGCAGTTCCTGCACCGGCGTCGGGAATCGACCAAGCGGCGTCCACGGGATCCGCCCCTCCAGGCGCGGGAACCGCCGGAACAGCGCCAGCGCGCCGCTCACGCGCCCGACTCCAGCACCCGGTCGGCCACCAGGCCGGCCAGCATCATGATCGTGACCTGCGGCGGCACACCGACCGACGTCGGGAAGAGGGACGCGTCCGCCACGAAGATGCCCGGCGCCCCCCGTAGCTCGCCGAACGGATCCGTGGTGCTGCGGCGCGGGTCCACGCCCAGCGGGCAGCTCCCCTGCGGGTGCACCGAGTTCAGCGTCAGTCGGTGCGGCGCCGCCACGAGCCGCGGCAGCTCCGCGTGCAGCTCGGCCTCCGAGGTGACCGGCGCGGCGCCGGCGAACGGCAGGTGCACCCACTCGGCGCCGGCGGCCAGGTACAGCCGCGCCAGCGCCTCGATCCCGCGCCGCAGCGCCTCGCGGTCCGCCCGCTCCGGCCAGTACTCGGCGACCGGACGGCTATCCCGGGCCGCGCGCACGCGCCCCGCCGTCTCGTCGTGCAGCAGCACTGCCGCCGCGGCGATGCGCGGCAGCCGCCGCAGCAGCCGGCGGTGCGCTTCGCCCATCCCCGCCGCCGCCACCGCCGTCAGCCCCGGCCAGTTGCCGGCGCTCGGGATCAACAGGAAGCCGCCGTATCCGTCCGCCATGAAGGACGCGAACTCCTCCACGAGGACCGACTGCGGCAGACCGCGCCAGGCCTCGATCGGCTCGGGAAACACCGCGTGGACCAGCGCCGCCGGGTGCAGCCGCAGCCCGCGGCCGACGCGGTCGATGCCAAGCCCGCTCCGCAGCAGCAGCGCCGGCGTGTCCAGCGCGCCCGCGGCCACGACGACCGCGGCCGCCTCGACGACCGCCTGCCCCACCACCCCGCCCGCAGCTCTCACCCGCTCGCAGACGACTCGCCACGCGCCGGCCCGACCCTCGATCCGGACCGCCCGCGCGTTCGCGAGCACCCGCGCGCCCGCGGCGACCGCCCGCGGAATGTACGTCAGCGCCGCGTTGCTCTTGCGGTTGTAGGCGCACCCGAGCATACAATAGCCGCAACCGCAGCACTCCAGCCGGTTGTGGAGCGGCACGCGGTAGCGCCATCCGAGCGCCTCGGCGCCCCGGCGCAGCACGGCGTTGTTCGCGTTGATCCGGTCCTCGGGGATCGGCACCGCCGCCAACGTCGCGAGCACCTCCGCCGTGCGGCGGTCGACCTCGGCCTCGTCGAGCGGGAAACCGTGCTCCCGACGCCATCGCTCCACGATCCCGGGAGGCGTCGGGTACACCAGCCCCGTGTTGTGCAGCGTCGACCCGCCCACCCCACGCCCCTGGAGGA